>CAISHH010000028.1 GCA_903885085.1 uncultured Campylobacterales bacterium | reverse complement strand
TAGCAAATAGAGGCGAGATTGCATTAAGGATTATCAGAGCTTGTAAAGAGTTGGATGTTACTAGTGTTGCAATATTTTCAGAAGTAGATGTTGATGGTATTTGGGTTAGAAAAGCGGATGAATGTTATCCAATTATGGGCGATCCTATTCGTGCTTATTTAGATTATGATAAGATCATCTCTTTAGCAAAAAAAGCGGGTGCAGATGCGATCCACCCTGGGTATGGATTTTTATCTGAAAGTGCTGAGTTTGCACAAGCTTGTGTGGACAACGGTATTATTTTCATTGGACCAAAACCTGAACATATTGCCCTTTTTGGTGATAAAATGGCTTCAAAAGTAGCTATGAAAGCTGTTGGTGTTCCTGTACTTGAAGGCACTGATGAACCAGTGGCAGACATTCAAGAGGGAGAGAAAATCTCAAAAGAGATTGGTTTTCCTGTTATCATCAAAGCGGCATTTGGCGGCGGCGGAAGAGGGATGAGAATCGTTCGTGAAGAGAAAGATTTTAAAGAACTTTATGAATCAGCAGCAAATGAATCAAAAAAATATTTCGGTAGAGATGAGATGTTTATCGAAAAATATGTTGAAAATCCAAGACATATTGAAGTTCAGATTATTGCTGACAAATACGGTAATGTTCTTCACTTAGGCGAAAGAGATTGTTCTATTCAAAGACGTCACCAAAAAGTGATCGAAATCGCACCATCTCCGCTTCTTAATCAAGAGACAAGAAAAGAGATCTATAGAATAGCAACAAAAGCGATGTTCAAACTTGGATATGAAAGTGTTGGAACGATCGAATTTTTAGTTGATGCAGAAGATAATATCTATTTTATTGAGATGAATACAAGAGTTCAAGTTGAGCATCCTGTAACTGAAGTCATTACTGGTGTAGATATCATCCAAAGAATGATCGAGATTGCTGAGGGTGATAAAATGATCTTCTTGCAAGAAGAGATCAATTTTAGAGGGTATGCGATCGAGTTTAGAATCAATGCAGAAAATCCAAAACTCAAATTTATGCCATCATCTGGAACGATCACAAACTATATGACTCCAGGTGGTCCAGGTGTCAGACTTGATACAAGTATGTATGCAGGATATAAAATACCGGCGAACTATGACTCTATGATTGGTAAGCTTATCGTTTGGGCACTTGACTGGGAAGGTGCTGTTAAAAAAGCGAGACGTGCACTTGATGAGTTTTATGTTGATGGTGTACCGACAAATATTCCTCTTCACAGACAAATCGTAAGAGATTTAGATTTCATCGCAGGAAGATTTAATACAAGCTATTTGGATCATAAACTTGAACAATTTAATCTTGATGCTATTAATAATATGGAACAAGAACAACAAAAGATGGATAACATCACTAAACTTGTTGAAACGATTAAAGCAAATAATATCAGCGTCAGACATTAAAACTATCCCTTTTTGGGATAGCTATTTTTTTTAAAAGTCAAAATACTAAAAACTCCTTTTTTAAATTTCCTTTCATCTTTAGATTTCTCCTTAAGCGATTTTAGATAAAATAATAAAAAATTATAAATTAAAAGGCATTTTTTATGAAACAACAAACACAAGCCTTACATGTAGGCTATGATAAAGACTCCGAGCGCACAATGGCGGTGCCAATTTATCAAACTACCGCATACGAATTTCGTGATTGCGAGCATGCGGCAAATCTTTTTGCGCTCAAAGAACTTGGCAATATTTATACACGTTTGAATAATCCTACAACTGATGTTTTTGAAAAACGTTTTGCGGCACTTGAAGGCGGTGAAGCGGCTCTTGCGACGTCAAGTGGAATGAGTGCCATTTTTTATGCCATCGCAAACTGTGCTGAGGCTGGAGATAATATCGTTTGTGCAGCTCAACTTTATGGTGGAACATTGACGCAAACTGCTTATACATTGAAACGTTTTGGTATTGAAGCGAGATTTTTTAATGTTCACAATCCAGATGAGATTCATAAACTTGTAGACGAAAAAACAAAAGTAATTTTCTTTGAAACATTGACAAATCCAAGTATAGATGTGGCAGATATCTCAGCTATTACGAAGATAGCAGAGCAGTACAATATTATAAGTGTCGCTGATAATACTGTTGCAACACCGATAATATGTCGTCCGTTCGAGTACGGTGTTGATGTCGTCGTTCATAGTGCGAGTAAATACACAACTGGTCAAGGTCTTGCAATAGGTGGAATTTTAGTAGAGAGAAAAGGGCTTTTAGAGAAGATAAAAGCAAATCCACGATATGCTCACTTTAATGAGCCTGACCACTCTTACCATGGTCTTGTGTATGTTGATGTTCCTCTCCCTATCTTTACACTTCGCGCACGTTTGAGTTTGCTTCGTGATCTTGGTGCAGTTGTTTCTCCATTTAACTCTTGGCTCTTCATCCAAGGAATTGAACACCTTTCACTTCGCATGAGAGAACACTCAAAAAATGCTCTTGCTCTTGCTGAGTATTTAGAGTCTCATCCAAAAGTGAAAAAAGTAAACTATCCGGGATTAAAAAGCAACTCAAACTATGCAAATGCGATGAAGTACTTTAAAAATGGTGAATGTAGCGGACTTTTAAGTTTTGAACTAGAGAATTTTGATGTTGCTATTAAAGTAGTAGATGCTACAAAACTTTATTCTTTAGTTGTCAACATCGGTGACTCAAAATCTATCATTACACATCCAGCTTCTACGACGCATCAACAACTGAGCCCTACAGAGCTCGATGCTTGTGGCGTTCCAGCTGGACTTGTCCGTATTAGCTGTGGACTTGAAGATATAAGTGATTTGATTGAAGATATAAAACAAGCGTTAGACGCATAAAAAATTCTATCAAGAAGGGTTTGTAAACATTAAAATCAGTATAGATTATAATGTATTACATTCTCAGCTTTTCCAAAGTGATATCCTTGTAAAAGATCTACTCCCGCCTGGGTGACAATATCTGCAATTTCTTTTGAACTTACATACTCAGCGACTGTCTTAATATTTGCCATTTTTGCATAAGCTACAATGAGAGATAAAATCATCTTTGCATTATCATCTGTTTCTACATTATTTATTATGGAACCGTCTATTTTGATAAAATCTGCATCGAATTTTAAAAGATGAGAAAAATTCGAATATCCTGATCCAAAATCATCTATAGCTATCAGTGCGCCATATCCTTTAGCCATTTTGATAAAGTTATTTAATACTACATAATCTTCTATCTCTTCTGATTCTAGTATTTCAAAGGTAATTTTTGGTCCAGTATGCATTTTCAATCTCGTCTCTATATAGTTCAAAAGTTCAGTAGAATGAATGTTTTCGTATGTAAGATTGATAGAAACTTCTACATCTGCTTGCGTGGAAATAGCAAAAGATTTTTGAAGAATTTGTTTGGTAAAACTGTTAAAGAAACTACTCTTTCTGGCAATATCTAAAAAATCTTTTGTTTCAAGAATATTTCCTGTATTGTCAATCACTCTGGCTAATGCTTCATATTTCATAGTTATATGTGAATGTGCATCTACGATGGGTTGAAGAAATGGTTCAATACGTCCATCCTCAAGAGCTTCTTTAAAAGTGGTAAGTTGTTTTATATTTTTAATGTGTAGCTCTTTAGCATCGATGATCTTATCATAGACATAAAAGCCTTTATGTCTCTTTTTGGCCTCTTTAAGCGCTAAAGAAGTCTGGCTTAATAATTCCTCTGCGCCATATGCTACACCAATAGTAAAGTTTATAACTATATCGTTTACGATGAAATTATCTTCTGAAAGGAAAGTAAATTCAATTAATGATTTGTACTTATCAAAAAGATTTTTGTCTTCGACTAAAATGAGATATTGATCCACGGGCAATTTATATAAAGTCACATTATCGTTTGCAATATACTCTTTAAGCAGTAAAGATATTTTATACAATATCTCATCACCGGTCTCTTCACCATAAAGTTCGTTGAGAAGAGACATATCTTTTATATCAAGAATGATAGACATCAATTGAGAAGAATTTGAATTTAATTTTTCAAGGAGTTTTTGTCTGTTTGGAAGCTGAGTTACTTGATCTGTTGAGTAAAATGCTAAAAGTTTTTTATTTTTAATTACTTCTGTAATATCTTGTCGGATGGAGATATATTCTAAAATCTTTCCATCTTCGTCTTTGATTGGATATATTGTAGAATTGACATAGTAGCTAGTTCCATCTTTTTTTTTATTTTTGACAACACCTTGCCAAATATTGCCACTTGATATAGTTTTCCACATCGATTCAAAAACTTTTGCAGGCATATCAGGATGTCGTAGGATTGAATGATTCTTGCCTAACAACTCACTTTCATCATAACCTGTAATATCGCAAAAAAGTTTATTAACATAGGTTATAAGACCACCAACATCCGCTTTAGAAAATATACTGCTGGTATCTACCGCATTTTTATACTGATGAAGTAGCGAATCGTTGTCCATTTTGCTATCCTGCTAGATATGAATTATTCTGATTATATCATAAGTTCATTTTCCTTATGAGTAATGTGTAAAGTTTATAAAATTGAATTAGTATTAAGCCGTTTTCGCTAAAATAACATAATTATTTATTTGGAGAAGAGTAGCGTTGTCATTGAATTTACAAACACATACAGAACATTTTACCAATCCTCTTTACCTAGAAAGCGGACGTATTTTAGAGCCTTATGATATCACTTATGAAACATATGGAACTCTAAACGAGGATAAAAATAATGTGATTGTAGTCTGTCATGCGCTTACCGGCTCTCATCATGCTGCTGGACTTTATGAAGGTGAAAACAAAGCTGGCTGGTGGGATGGGCTTATCGGTCCAAATAAAGCTGTTGATACGAATAAATATTTTGTTATCTGCACAAATGTTATCGGCAGTTGTTTTGGTTCTACTGGTCCGATGTCACTAATGTATCCTCACCATGAACCTTATCGTTATAAATTTCCAGTTGTTTCTATCAAAGATATGGTAAAAGCACAGCGCATTCTTTTTGACAGACTTGGCATTCATGAAGTTGAAGCGATCATTGGTGGTTCTATGGGCGGTATGCAAGCATTGCAGTTTGCCATCAACTATCCGAATTTTGCAAAAAAAGTTATCTCCATGGCGGCAACTTACGCAACGCAAGCTTGGGCGATAGCTTTTAATAAGGTGGCAAGTGAAGCGATTTTAAAAGATCCTGATTTTAAAGATGGAAACTATAATCCAAAAGATATCCAAGAAAATGGTCTCAGTGGAATGGCGATAGGGCGTATGGCAGGGCACATCAGCTTTTTATCTCATCACTCGATGGCTGAGAAGTTTGGGCGTGAATACAAAAGAAATGATGGACTTTTTGAGCTTTTTGGAAAGTTTCAAGTTGAGTCGTATTTAGAATATAATGGTCAAAATTTTACAAAATGGTTTGATCCGCTGACTTATCTTTACATCACAAAAGCGATCAATATTTTTGATCTTGCTCGTGGATACGATTCTCTTGATGAAGCTTTAAAAAATGTTACATGTAAGCTTCATCTTATCGGCTTTAAAAGTGATATGTTATTTCAAAGTGAAGAGATGAAAGTGATAGGCGATACCTTAAAAAATATCGGCAATACAAATCACAACTACTTGGAAGTGGATAGTGATTATGGGCATGATGCCTTTTTGGTGGAACTAGACAAATTTGATACTTACGTAAAAGAGGTGCTCGATGGCAAAGAATGATTTTGAAACGAAACTTGATAACTCTAAAAAGATTTTAGAGACTTTAATGAATCCTGAGATTACACTTGAAGAGAGTGTTAAAGCGTATGAGAGCGGAATGAAAGAGCTTCAAGATGCACAAAAACTCCTTGAAACTGCGCAGATAAAAATCCAAGAGATAAAAGTAGCGCAATGATTGCCGCAGTCCTTCAGCTTCCTTCCATTGGAATGAGTTCGACAAAGCTTTATCATTATGTTCGCATTGCACATAAAAAAAATGTGAAAGTTTTGGTCTTGGGCGAGTATCTTTTAAACTCTTTTTTTAAAGAGCTTGAAACGATGTCGGTTGCTATGATCAAAGAGCAGTCAGAACATCAGACGAAAATCTTAAAAGAGCTTTCTTTGACATATTCTATGACAATCAT
>CAISHH010000027.1 GCA_903885085.1 uncultured Campylobacterales bacterium | reverse complement strand
TGATTACGAATAAAATATGATATTCTCATCTGCTTATTAATATTGTTTGCGTATTTAAGTTATAATATATATTTTACCACTATTTGATATTAATATATTTAGATTATAAAAAGGAAAGTAATCGCCCTTGATGTAGGGTAACGCCATAAATGGTTTTTTATAACAAAAAATTTACGAAATATAAACGGCTTGTTATTTATTTCATAATAATTTTTTAAAACATTATTTTGTTGAATATTGAGAATTTCTGAGTACTGCGAATGAAATGCATAAACCTGCCTCTGTGTTTTAATTATTTCGTGTTTAATCTCACGAAATGAAAATAAAAGTTTTATTATACCTTTACTTAAACTATACTTTCCACTTCCAACAATATTATTAAAGTGCTGACGATAAAGCATTGTCGGGATTGAAACATAGGATATCTTCCCAAATGCAGCAGCATTAAGCATAATCCACCAGTCATGTGCCAGTATATTTTCGATTTTAGTTGTATTTATAATGAAATCCCAAAGCGCACGATTAAAAAGGAATGTTGAGCCCTGACCAATGTTTTGAATCAATAATTTATTAAATGATAAACATTTATTAGGATGAATTTTTGAACTATGCCAAAATGATTTTGATATAATATTTAAATCACTATCAACAATCATAGAATCAGTAAATATTAATAAAGGAGTATTTTTATTATTATTACTTTCCAATTTTTTAATTTCATTTATTGATAACTCAATCTTATTATCACACCAGATATCATCTTGATCAGATAGCATAATATATGGCGCTGTCGAGAATGTGATTAAGTGAAAGAAATTATTTATAACATTATTACTCATTAAACCATCATCGATATAAAATATTTTATTTGGATGAGCATTTTGAAATGCATGAATTATTTCAATAGTCTTGTCTGTTGATCCATCATCATGAATGTATAAACGCCATGAATCATAACTTTGTTTACAAATCGAATCGATTTGTTCAGCTAGATATTTATCGCCATTAAATGTAGCCATTAGAATATCAATATCTACATTATACATTTTTACATCTAACTTAGTTAACTCAAAAGTTTTTATTATTTATATTTTTTTATTCGGTTATATTGTAAGAGTTTATTATTCATGAAACTATATTTACTATTCTTTAATGAATATAATAATATTTTATTTGCCGGGTCCTTAAGTAGATAAAATATGATCGCCATGATGTTAATAATATATCCAGGGGTAATTGCTATTATTAGTATTATCATACGATCTAAGCTTGAAGCTATATTGTTTACAATATATTTTCTATATTGTTCCAAACCGAAATTCCCTTCAGCCCTGAGATAAAGTAATCTAGTTTTTTTTTCCCATGGCTTTTCAAGGGACACCATATTCTTACAATAACTCGAAAAACAATCTAATGACCATAATAATTTTGGCCATTTGAAAACCCATATTTCAAATGCTCTACTTGACCATTGAGCATTACCAAGTCGTATTGAAATATACGGATAAGCGATTACAGAGATATTATATTCAAACGGTTTTTGAAATATTACTCCAATATGAATAAATTCTGTACCATAATATTTTTCTTTTTCTCTTTCAATCCATATTTGTCGCTTTATTATTACACAACCAATAAATGACATATATTCAACGTTCTCCAAGAAGAAATTAGTAAATTCATACGGTTGGTATATCCTATCTGTTACGATTTTTAATATGCTATTTTTTAATAAAACCTTTAGACTTTTTTCTCGAACCTCTGCATTAACAATAATAAGTTCATAACCACTTAGTATCTTACTTAATGCAGCATCAATAGCGCCTGGATTCAGGATATCATCATCAGTAAATAACCAGCAATATTCTCCATATGCTAACTTTACTGCTTGATCGTAATCTACATCAACCCCACCTTTAACTGGTAATTTAACATAACGAATACTATCATAACGTGAAATATAATAATTCATTATCTCCTCAGTATTATCGGTAGAAGCACCATCGACTACTACGATTTCGACACCATCTTTTATTTGAAGAATAATACTGTCAAGTGTATTACCAATATAGTTAGCTCGATTATAAGTAGCTATACATATTGAAAGTTTGATCATATGGCAATGGTTATTTATACTTAAAATGTTGTGGTGGGAGAAATCATTGATTTAATCAACTCTAGAATTCGTTGTGTTGCTCCATGCCTTCCTTTGCCGATCATTCGATTAAGAAAGTCTCTGCGTTCTATTTCTGTTTTATTCATCATAGCAAACCCACCGTCTTTTAGAACTTCGCTTAATAGATGTATTATGTCAGATTCTGATAGTAACTCTATAACCGCACCACTGCCTAGAAAAGGTCGACCAAGATCCCATCCTTGGAATCCTAAACATGCTGTGGTCTTTTCAAGAATTAATGCCTCAAAAGTTGCGGTCGACCCGAAACTTAAAAAAACATCACATGCCCTTGTAAAGTCTGTAATTGATTCATTGGATAAGGCAAAATATATTGATTTCATTTTTGCGCAGTATACCTGTGCTTGAGAACAATTCTCAATTGGATGTGGTTTTACAATAAGAGATACTCCTGAGGTTGCTTCGACAGCCTTGAATAATGCACACTTCATAGTCCATAATGTCGATACTACCTCAGGACCAAATGCATCCAAGCAATATGTAGATGCAAGAACAATAACTTTATTCTCCGAAGGTATGTTAAATCGTTTTCTCATATTGATTATATCAATGGGTGTAGCATTAACTAGCCCTTCGTAACGTGGACTGCCAGTGACTACAATCTTTTCAATTGGCACACCATGGAATATCAAGTCTTCTCGAGTGCTAATTTCTTGAATTGCGACCATATCATCCTGCAAAAAGCGCCATTCAACACATCCTTGAGCTATCGGCCCAGCTTGTACCTGAAGCGTAGGAATAGCCATAGATTTTGCCATTTGAGTAAATACACGAGTCCTAGGGTCTGCAACATCTATAGAGACAATAATAGATGGCCGATGCTCTGTAAGAATATGTCTTGCTGCTGCTATAATTCCCGGTAAATGTATTGTACAATCATTAAGTACATTTAACCTCATAATCTTTTCAAGTTGGGCATTCTCGCCGTTACATATTCTTTTAAAGAAGTTATTATTTATTAGCTCGTAAAAAATTTTTTTTGCATTCTTTGAGAATTTACGGGAATCAGAGGCAACGTCTTTCCCTTTATGTCTTTTTATTGAATGGGAAAATATGTTTCTATTTTCAAAATAATTATCATTTTGATCTAAAAGCATTACTGACTTTATCTCAGACTCATCACCTATCATTTCGGCAACTGGTAATAGTATATCTCGGGCCAAATATGGTGAAAATGCAAGAAATAGAACAACCTCGCCAGAGGGCCAGCGCGCACAATCACTTGAATCCATATTTTGAGTAATCCAATAGAATTTCCTATTGATAATGTATTTGATTTTTTTCAGTAAATCTACGATTACAAGACCAATTGATCTACTACAATTACTTTTGGATAATGCATTCGGTAGGTAGAATAATGTAATACTTGGTGCCAATATATCCCATAATGACATACCTTCAACAGTAAGATATTCTCGGATTGTTTTATTTTCAGATATAGTTAAGCTCCCCCATTTTTTTACTATATCTGAAGCTTTGATCATAGAATTAAAAAATACATTTTGGCATGTCATAATATTAATATCTTGTCTATAGAACTCAATTTTTAAGGCGCTGTATAATTTTTATTCTTCACTATTGCGATTACATCACCACCAAAAAAATATGAATTCCCAACATCCATTAATTTCATTAATATATACTGAGCTATCGTTTTAATTATAAGATTTATTTTGCCTCTTGGGTAAATTATAGCCGATTGAAAACTATGTATTTGAAGTCCGATGGGTGTAATTATTTGGTGCAATTTTTGTTTACCAATCGCAGTTATATGAGTAAAATCTCCATTTTGAGCACTCATACCTAAAAAAGAATCCGCATTAGGGAAGCGAAAGAGCATCACACCATTTTCTTTAATTAGATTTTTGCAGTTAATAAATAATTCCTTAAGCTGTTCGACCGTTAAATGTTCTAAAACATCAAAAGCAACAATTAAATCAAAAGAGCCTTCTTTGATTTCTGCTAAAGATTCATAAACGGTTATTCCTTTATTTTTAGCTTCTTCTAAAAGCGCTTTTTGTATTTCAACACCTTCTATTTTGCTATTATTTTTTTTAATAAACGACATAAAGCTTCCGTTACCAAATCCAATATCAAGAACCTTTATGTTTTGATAATTTACTCCAACCTTGTTCATTTGCAATTCGAACTTTTTTTCTTCGACCTCACTTAAACTTCCAAAAGGGATCTCTTGTAACCACCCTTTCCAAGTTGCATAGTTTTCATAATTCATTATTAATTTCTATTTTATTTAATAAAAAAACTCATTTTTTTGTGATCTTTTATTAGTTGAATCACGAAATCAGTAAAATTTAATGTCGGCATCCAAGCGGTTAATCTTCGTAGTTTACTGGTATCACCAATTTTAACATTGGGGTTCCTTGAAAGAATATTTTTATTTTCTATAACATACTTATCTTGTTCTAAATTGAGGTATTCAAAAACTATATCAATAAACTCCTTTACAGTATGTGATTCTCCTGTTGCCACAATAAAATCGTCAGGATGACTTGCTGCCAAGATTTTCTGAAAGGCAACTACATAATCTTTTGCATAACCCCAATCTACACGGCTGGATAAATTTCCTACTTCAAGTTTTTCATTGGATCCTTCTGAAATGCGAATTGCTGTCTTAATGATTTTAGCTGAAAGAAATCCTGGGGCTCGCAAATGTGACTCATGATTGTACAAAATTCCTGTGGATGCAAATACCTTATAATTTTTTCTAAACTCACGGCAGAGTTGCATCCCCTCTGTTTTAGTAATTCCATAAAAACCCTCAGGGCTTAAGGGGGTCAATTCGTTTTGATGTTCGCCATTTTCACCACTAAAAACCAAGGATGATGATGCATAGAAAAGGCGAGTGGCTGGCGATTCATCAACAATAGCTGATAAGCAGTTTACCAATCCTGTCACATGAATTGCTTGTGCTGACTCAAACTGAGAGTGTAATGTTGTTTTACCTGCAACCGCTTCTGAAGAAACATGATAGGCGGCCAAGTAGTATATTTCATCTGGTTTGAAAAGCCGAATAAGTTGATAGATTTCTTGAAAATTAGTAATATCTTGTACTATATTAGACGAGAATCTATCAGGATAAATGCAGCTTGACCGACCAATACCGATAATTTCATCACCACTTTTTGTAAGATCTTGAACTAGGAGTGAGCCATCTTGGCCGGCATATCCAATAACAATTGTTTTTTTGGCACCCACTTTAATCACACTATTTCAATTTCAGGCATAGGGAATATTAGCTTCCCACCAGATGCCAAATATTCAGTTTCCCGCTGTATAATATTATCTCTAAAATGCCATGGCAACACAATCATATAGTCGGGTTTCATCGCTTTAACCTCAACCTCAGACAAAATTGGTATATTTGACCCTGGCGTAAACGAGCCATATTTATCGGTATTAACCTCCGCAATAAAAGGAATCTCTTTCGATGTAAATCCACAAAACTGTAATAACACATTGCCTTTTGTTGATGCACCGTAGCCCATAACTGTTTTTCCATCATCCTTTAAATCACGAATAAGCCGCTGAAGATTTTCACGATGCTCAAAAACCCGTTCTTCAAATTGTCGAAATGGTCTCGGGGTATGCAACCCCATCCTATCCTCCTGACCGAGCATCCAATTAATGACAGTATGATTAGACTTTAACGTTGACTCTTTACGTGCTGCGGTTACCGCAAAACTGCCACCGTTAATAGAATTCATCTGTACATCGATAATCTTCATATCGCAATTTTCAAGCAATTTCCTGACAACCCCAAGTGAATAGTACTCAAGATGTTCGTGGCATACTGTGTCGTAGGCATTCATACGAAGCATGGTGGGCATATAGCTCTGCTCAAAATGCCATATGCCATCAATATCCAGTATATCGTGTATATCTTTCACAAAACTTGTTGGCGACTCAAGATCGTAAAACATTGAGATAGACGTCACTATTTTTGCAGATTTTTTTTTAAGTACATTATGGTATACTTCGGCTGAGAAGAAATCCGGAATTAAATGAATATCATGAGTATAAAACTCACGGAACTTGTTTCCTGTTGGATCAATACCAACTCGCTTAATACCTTGACCTTCATATGCCTTCAACAAGGTAGCATCATTACTACCAATATCGACTACAACGTCACCAGATAGAATTGGCCGCAACCGCTGGAGATGTCTTACTTTTTGATGGAGATGTGCAACCATTGACCGGTTCAGACCAGAACGATATCCGTAATTGTCGCCATACATTTCAGACAAATCATACGTGTGTTTCAATTGCAGCAAGCCACTATCTGGACACCATACTAATTGTAGTGGACCCGAAGTAATGGAATCATTTGTTTTTTTAGGGAATACTCCTGTAAGGGCTTGAATCCCTAAATCCAATACAGTTATTAAATTACCGCTACCACTAATGCGGCATTTATTTATTTCAGTAACATTCATAATATCCCTCTCTTAACATTAATGGTTCTTTTTTTTATCAATTTATTATAAAGGGCTTTTAAGACTATAAATCAAGTTGTCTACCGCCTATAATAAGTCGCTTCAGTAAACTCTGCTATCTTAAAATCCCACTCTGTATCAATATCCAGCGCTTCATGTGGCGACTTAACCAATAATGGTATTGTCTTTTTCCCTATAAAAGAACGACATTCTCTTAGTTCTGCAGGGGTTATTAAATAAAAACTGCCATTTATTACATAAGCGCTCGGCAGGTCTTGTGATCGGGTTACTAGTCCGTGCTCGCACATAAATGGTACCAGATAATTGCTGTCTATCTTTAGAGCCCACATTGGGTGAGCATGGGTTGATGATACACCTATCACTGGTTTACGATTATGCTTTATAAAAAGATCTATACCCTGCTGTATGGTCGCCTTGGTTCTAAACGGTGATGTAGGCTGTAATAGCAATAAGCTATCAACAGCGCCTTTTTCGGCTTCATACCAATCTAGGGCATGCAAGGCTACATCGACTGAGCTTGCTGTATCGGTAGCCAAATAGGCAGGGCGTAACCATGGAACATAAGCACCAGCATCTTTACATACTGCCGCTATAGTAGGGTCATCAGTAGACACAAGAATGTCACAAATTTCAGAGATATCTTGTGCAACATCTATCGACCAGACAATAAGTGGTTTACCACTAAGTATTCGGATATTTTTTCCAGGTAATCTTTTAGAACCACCTCGCGCAGTTATCAATGCAAGTATTTTCATACCTTTATCACCAATCTTAAACTTTATTAGCTTCAGGAAAAGTCATCAATTTTAAATTTTGAAATTGTTAGTATTTTTTTCATTTGTTTTATGCTTGTCGATATCCACGGAAAGTTGCATTTTTTTCTAGATAAAGACTTTTAGAATCAGCTAACATTTTTGTCAGTTTTTGAGCAGAATAGTTTGAAAGTAATTTTGAGTTTGCATTAAATAAGCATTTATGAAATTGGTCGTCAGACATGTCTGTAAAATTAATAGCCACCAAGTCAGAATTTATATGCTTGTTTTCGTAGAAGTCTTCACAATCCTTTAGTAATCCATGCTCTATCGCTGTATAATATAAAGGTGAACCGGGATAGGGTGTAACTGGCCTGATAGTTCGCATTTGAGCACCATCATCATATTTTATTAGAAATTCGACACCTTTGTTAAGTGTTTCAGGATTATCTCCAATGTTACCAAATATTATATTATAGCCTGGACTTATTCCAGCATTTAGTGTTGCCTCTACCCCTTGAATAATTTGTTTTGTTGTTAATGACTTTTTCATATTTTTAAGAACTTTATCATCCATTGCTTCAATTCCATAATTAATAAAAACGCAGCCGGCACGCTTCATTAATTGCAATATTTTTGGTCTTGCATAATTAAGACGACCATTACAATCCCATTTTATTGCGATCTTTTCTTTTAAAAAATACTCACACAAACTCTCCACCCTTTCGATAGATGACATTAATAATTCATCTGAAAATGCTATATATGTTATTCCATAATTTGCAATAAGGAATTTTATTTCTTCAACAATATGCTCATTACTTCTTGGCCTAAATCCTTTATCCATTCGATAACAAAATGTACACTGAAATGTACACCCTCTACCAGAAAGCAAAGGCATTATAAAATCAGAGCTTGTTGCATGAGGTATCCTCAATAACCGATAATATTCAATAGGGAAAAGATCGTAAGCTGGCATAGGAATTGAATCAATATCAGCAATAAGAGGACGTCGTTCGTTTATAACAACAATACCCCCATCCATATAAGCAATACCTTTGACATTCTTTAGTGATGCTTTATCTTTAACCGCCTGAAGAAGTTCTACAATTGTGATTTCTCCTTCTCCAATTACAACCGAATCTGCATTAGTTTTCTTAAGAAAATATTCAGGTTCTGGGGCCGGACCATGACCACCTATTATATAATAAGGTCTTCTTTTTGATGCATTAATTGCATTAGAAATTTTTATTGCTTTTTTGTACTGATAATAACCCGCTATGAAACTAAAACCGATTACATCAAATAGATTATTATCCAGATACACTGTCAAGTGTTCATCTGGATAATGATGTAAATCTTGATTATATATTACCACCTCATGACCTTCACGCCTTAGAACAGCGGCTATATAGCCTAATCCCTGGGGAAACCAATGTATATATGACTCATTATCATAAACAACTAATAGAACGCGCATTATTAATTCCCCATAAATATATATTTAAAAACACATGACACCTAGGTAATAAACTAATCAGCCAATTTCATGCAAACATCTTTTTTTCTTCTTTAAACTTTAAATATAAGCCAATAAAGATATTCACATAATCATATAATTAGAGTTCATTAATCTCTATTCGCTCGTTTCAAATCTTCCGGCATTCCTACATCCAACCAAGGCTCGTGTATCGGATAGGCCAATGTGCGTTTTGCTTTTACTTGAAGACGTTCAAAGAGAGTGGGCATATCGCATCGAGAATCTTTCTCCAGAACACTCAATGCTTCTGGGTTGAGTACATAAACACCAGCATTGATATGACTACGGTGTATTGGTTTTTCTTCAAAACCGATAATATCTACTCCTTTCGTTTGCACTACGCCATAGGGGTGCTGCCATTCGTGTAGGCGCACAGCCATGGTTGCAGTAGCATTATGGCGAATATGGAAGTCAAGGAGCTCACCATAGTGAATGTCGGTGAGCACATCGCCGTTTGTTACTACAAAGGGAGCTTCAGGACAAGTATTAATTATACCTAATGCACCGGCTGTACCAAGTGGAGATTGCTCTCTGAGGTAATCAATCTGAACTTGCTGGCGGTCACCATTACCAAAATAATCCTCAACAATGTGGCCTAGGTAGTGAATAGCTAATAAAAATTGACTGAATCCTTCCGATTTTGCCCTATCGATAATATGCTCTAACATTGGCTTTCCCGATACAAGTAACATAGGTTTTGGGCAATGTTCAGTGTGCGGACGCAACCTATTCCCCTTACCCCCTGCCATGATTACCATAAGATTTTTTCGTAATGGTGCTATTGTAATTTCATCCCAAAGATGTAAGCCTACTATTTGATTCTGCTCATCTACGATAGGAACCTGTTGGATTTTATTCAACACCATCAACTGTCGAACTGTTTCACGTCCCAAATCGGACGATACAACCATTGGATTGCGATAAACAATACTTTCTATTGGACTTTTGAGATCCAGCCCACGGAGCAAGCCTCGTCGTATATCACCATCAGAAATTGTTCCTTCAAGCTTACCTTCTTCATTAACAACTAAGACGATCTTGATAGCAACCTTATCAAGGTTGGTTATTGCATCATGAATGGTGGAATTAACAGACATGATGGACTGGTGCCAGATGTTCTCAGTAACACTCACAATGTGATTTATTTAAAGGCATTAACGTACAGCATAAAGATTCTTTTCCATCAATTATTCTATTTCCTTTAAGAGCATATAAGCTTCTGCCGCCTCGAAACCAGAAGCTACACCTCGTAAGATGGCCAAAGCCCGAATAGCCTCATGACTTCTTGGAAATGGTAATGTCCCAAGTTCAGACGAGTATAGACTCATCGCTCTCAATTTACCTTCTAGAAATTGTTCAATATTCATAAAAACATTTGGACGAAAAGCCGCATCGGTATTTAAGCAGAAATCAGTTTCAGAAAGCGTTTCATAAGCAAGAATTCGTTTAATGGACGGATAACGAAACCATTTTGTACAACTTGCAACCGCATCAAACACTATACGATGATCGGTATGTACATCGGAAGGGTGAGGAACAAATACCTCCGTCGGTTGAAATGACAAAAAAACATCAGAAACGGCTGTAACCAAATCGCTCATAGGCACGCGGTCAAGCTGGGTCGTAGGAAAATAAAGCATGAATACCTCATCAAAACGAAATAGCTCTCTGACCCGATTGATTTCATCAGACCTTTGTCGGACTTTCTCCTCACTCCATCCGGTTTCAACAGAAATATTAGTAACGATCAGCCAAGCAACTTTTGCGCCTTCAGCTTTACGACGCAGAAGCGTACCTCCAACACCGAGAACTTCATCATCTGGATGAGGGGCAACGACAATGGTTTTCATCAATAGCACTCCCTTTTTACCATTGGCAAGGGTAAATTTTTTTGAACTAGTAAATCTTGAGACATATGAATCAATTGATGAAGAACATTTACTATCGCGCGTGAAACTCCGGGATCGCCATAATCCCTACAGGGATCTGGAGGACAAGAGTGTAACATTGAAGATATAGTATCCTTGACTTCTTCAGGACTTCTCAAGGAATTAATATGGACAACACTTTCAGGTTTATGTCTCCCGTTTTGCCGATTACCAACTAATAAGCACCGCCTCCCAAGAATTGGAACCTCCAGGACTTGACTTGATGAGTTACCAATGACTATTTGAGAGTCTCTAATAGCATAAAGATATTGAGGTGATCCGAAAGATTTCACAATTTCCAACACTCCCATAGCCTGATATTCTTTGTAAATATCATTTATTTCTTGAAATCCAGGCTCATTATTCGGAGAAGTGGCTACACAATGAAGAACTGTCTCAGACTGAAGAATTTGTAATGCCTCCAATGTTATCCGTAAATCCTTAGAAACTGCCCTTGTCAAATCGAGGGTCATTGGATTAAAAGATATCAATACATCACAAAGTATAGAATTAACTAATGTATTATCTAACTTTGCAATATCATCAACTACTGGAGAACCGATCAAAAAAATTCTTGACATTTCCTGATGCATTGCCAACAAATTTGAACTTGCTGTTTTGTTTACTGGAAAGTGAACACTTGCCAAATGAGTTAAAGCATGCCTTATATGATCATCGAAATGACCTCCGTTGGAAATATCACCGCCAAACATATGAGCGATTGGAATTCGCTGATAAAAGGCCGCCTGAGTAAGCGCGAAAGACTCATATCTATCACCTGCAACAAGCAACATGTCACAGAAAAAAAAGTCATCACTTGAAAACTGGTGAGCTAAACGTCCAAAATGGCAATTAAGTGATTCTTCTGGAGATGCTTCGCTGCTGACCAATCGAGTAATATCAATAGAGGACTCTCCAAAATCCCTAATAACATCGTCAAAACAAGTACTTACTGCACTTGAGTATAATATGAGATTTACAGCAAGAGTGTTATACGATTTATTAAGTTCTATTAGCTCGAGCAGAACAGGCCTTATAAGTCCATACTCGCTTCGATTAGAACATGATACTAAAAGACGTTTCACTATTGCTTTCCTGCTATTAACGCCGTCATGTATTTAGAGACAGAAAGGCAATTATTTGACACACTATAATCGATTGCCAAAGACAACAAGTTATCACTATCAAGGCTTGATGTTTCTTTTACTTGAGGTGTAGAAACTACATACCTAGCCCACTCCTGCGGATTCGGAAAATAAAGTGAACCATCAATCTCCTCTATATCGACACTCTGAAATGTTTTAGTAATTTGGGGAATTATTTTATCATGAAAGTTTTCGATTCTTTCATTTTTCTCGGTTTTTAACCCAACTGTAGACAAAATATTGCAAAATTGAGTAATCTCAACTGCATGTTCGATTTTAGAGGGGCCGATGACAAATAAATGTCCAACATCGCTTAATAGATTATGAAGAGAACGAACTAATTCAACTGGTCTCAATGAGTAGTAAATTGAATAAATCGAAAATATGGCATCAAAGCTACTATTCTGAAATATCGGTAATTCATCCATACTTGACTTAATCAATACAATCGTTTCATTATGCTGGCGACGAAAGTCTTCCAAAAGATTTTCTGAAATATCAACACCAACATACGTCCTAGCCTTACTATAGAATAATTTAAAAAAGTTACCCGCACCACAACCTAAATCTAACAACGCTGAATTCTCATTTACCTGCTCAATACACCTCATCAAGACATTTTCTAATGAGGTTCTAGAAAAAAGCTTGTGAGCCCGAATTCTATTTTCAAGATCACTTACTGATTCAACGTATTCCACACTTTGCCCATCCCCTAATGTGTTATTACTTTTTTTCATAAAACTTCATCTTTGTTATAATTTCGTAGCGCAACTTGCCCAATAACTTCATCCCACTTCATAGGAGAAATCCCTGTTTCTGGACGTTTTGTCGTAAGATTGTCTACTGTAAATATCTCACCTCTTCTAATTGACACTGCCGCAACAATTGATTTACGTGCAACAGGTTTGTTCTTTACCTCACTTGGGGTAAGGCGTTTGATGCCATCGCCCAGAGCAATTTCAATATTGCGAATAGCTGTGACCATGGCTTTGAGTTCATGCGGCACAAGACTTGCCTTATGGTCTGGGCCGGACAGGTTACGATCCAAGGTAAAGTGCTTTTCGATAACTGTTGCGCCCAAGGCAACCGCAGCAATGGCAACTTCGATGCCTTGTGTATGGTCTGAATAACCCACCGCCACTCCAAACGCACTATGCATAATCTGCATGGCTCGAAGATTCACCTCAGCCATGGGTGTAGGGTATTCTGTTGTGCAATGCAATACCGTCATATTGTCACGAGAGGTACCAGCATCTTCAAGTACATCAATTGCAGCTTCTATATCACCCAATGTTGCCATACCGGTTGAGAGAATAACGGGTTTACAGAGTCTTCCAATATGGCGTAAGTAAGGCAGATTCGTAATTTCTCCTGAAGGGATCTTGAAATGATCTTGACCGAGACTCACCAACAGATCAACACTCTCAATATCGAAGCCTGTGGAGAAAAAACCGATATTCCGTGAAGCACAATGAGCAATGAGTTCTTTGTGCATTTCATGCGTGAGTTCCAATCGACGGAGCATGTTGTGCTGCGATTCATTGCCATCCGTAGTTTTTGTCTGATAGTCAGCCTTTTTGGCTGCGTGAGTTACAAGACGGTCAGCACAGAAGGTCTGAAATTTGACGAGGTCTGCTCCAGTTTCGGCAGCAATATCAATCAGCTTTTTCGCCATGTCGAGATCACCGTTATGGTTAACTCCAGCTTCAGCTATGATGAGTGTTCGTTGTGTCATTAGTTACCGGTACCCCGAAATATCGAGTGATCAATCAGGTCATGCCTTACGGCTAAACCCATACCCACTACACTACCTGCTCCAATAACAACTCCCTCTTTGATAACACTACCACTTCCGATAAAGCTACCCATACCAATTTTTACGCCACCATTGAGGATTGCGCCTGTAGAAATGTGACAGTGGTTTTCAACTGTTGCATCGTGCTCAACCAGAGAAAGATTGTTGATGATACAGTTATTTCCAACTGTAGCTCCTGCATTTACTATAGCACCGTGCATAATGAGTGTGCCTGAACCAAGAGATGCATGAGGCGAGACGTAAGCTGTTGGCGCAATGATAACCGGCAATTGAAATCCAAGTTGTACTGCTTGCTGATAGAGGCGTATACGACTGTTCGGCGAGAGTATCTGACCTAAAGTAATAAATGCATAACAATATTCTTTTTGCAGTTGCGGTAAATCATCATCCATGGCAATAACAGAATATCCGAGATGATGATTGTGCAATTCTGAAGGTAAACCAACCAGCCCAGCAATTTTGAATTGACCTTGTTGCTCAATGACATCGATACAAGCATGAGCATGACCACCAGCACCTATGAGGATAATATCCGGTTGGCTCATGATGCTCTTGTAACCAAACTTGAACTACTCGGAATATTAATCAAACGCTGAACGAGTGAATGTGCAGTGGACAAATCCATTCTTGGGCAATCACTGAATTGAGTCAACTCATGCATCAAAACCCATGCAGGGCGTGTCATAATCCCTGCATAATTGGTAGCTTTCAAGAGATTATCACGATTATCCGCTTGTTCTGGATCAAGTATAAGAGTTTGCAGCCAATAGTTACTTTGACATTTTGCGGGCTCAACCATAAGCTGGACACCTTCAACATCATTAAATGATGCACGATAACGCTGAAACAGTTCTCTTTTTGCTGCAAGCATTGCTGGCAGTCGTTCCAGTTGAGCACACCCTAAAGCTGCATTGATATTTGGCATACGGTAGTTGTAGCCAATTTCATTGTGGCGATACTCCCATGCATGAGGTAGTTTGGCTGTGGTCGTCAGATGTTTGGCATGGCGTGCAAGTTCAGAATCATTGGTTAAAATTGCACCACCACCTCCTGTAGTGATAGTTTTGTTACCATTGAAACTCAAGGTCCCCATTAATCCGAAGGTTCCGGTGTGCTGGCCATGATAGCAGCTACCTAGTGACTCAGCAGCATCCTCAACCAGTGCAAGATTGAAATCGTGTGCTACTACCATAATTCCATCAAGATCTGCAGGATGTCCGAAGGTATGCATTGGTACAATAGCACGGATAATTCTGCCAGTTTCGCGGTTGACACACTGACCCCCACGTTGTTCGGTATGGTTTTTAAGATAGTCCCGAAGTTTTATGGGATCTACACCAAGCGTTCGTTCTTCGCTATCAACAAAATGTGGCGTAGCTCCGCAATAGGTCACAGCATTTGCCGTAGCTACAAAAGTAAGCGCTGGAATCAAAACTTCATCTCCGGCTTGGACTCCAGCGAGTTTCAGGGCAATGTGCAGGGCTGAAGTGCCATTGACCACGGCAACTGTATATTTTGCCCCCGTAAAAGTTGCCAAGTCAGTTTCGAAGCGATCTACAAACTTGCCGACTGATGATACAAAGGTTGAATCGAGGCATTCTTTAAGATAGTGCCACTCGTTACCGTTAAAGCTTGGTTGATGCAGAACAGCTTGGTCAGAGCCAATAACAGTTCGAATGGCTGCGATGACTTGTTCTGACAATGTGGCTTGAATACTCAATACGTTCAAAGGTTATAGATATCTGATTTATACTTAGCGAGATTGTCAGGTTTCAAGAACCATTCTGCCGTTTCAGCAAGGCCTCGTTTGAAACCTTCTCGACCACCATAGCGTGGCAGCCAATTAAAGAGTTCCTTTGCTTTACTGTTATCGGCCCACAACCTCTCGACCTCGGAATTTTCGGGACGCAAGCGATTCTCGTCCGTGATAATCTCAATATCGGCATTCATGACTTCCGCAATCAACTGGACTGTATCACCAACGGAAATTTCAAAGTTGCTACCGAAGTTTACCACTTCGCCCAACCCCTTATCTGAATTCATTGCTGCTATAAATCCAGCTACCGTGTCAAGGACAAAGTTAAAGTCGCGCGTAGGAGATACCGCTCCAAGTTTTATCTGCCGCTGTCCATTGGCAATTTGGGTAATGATCGTTGGGATTACAGCACGGGCGGACTGACGGGGACCATAGGTGTTGAAAGGCCTTGCAATGACTACCGGTAAGCCAAAGGAAGCAAAAAAGGAGTATGCCAACTGATCTGCCGCAATCTTTGTTGCCGAATAGGGAGATTGCCCCTGCAATGGATGCTCTTCAGTAATCGGAACAAAACGGGCTGTACCATAAACCTCACTCGTGGAGGTATGCACTATCCTGTTAATGCCAAGTTCCCTAGCGGCTTGCAACACATTGAGCGAGCCCTTGATGTTTGTATCGACATAGGTATCAGGAGAGTGATAAGAGTAGGGAATGGCGATGAGCGCTGCAAGATGCAATACAGTGTCACACCCTTTCATTGCTTCTTTGACGCCGTGAGGATCACGAATATCACCTGCAAAAACCTCGAACTTGCCTTTAACGTATGGTAAGCAATGGTCTAGCCAGCCCCATGAATTGAAGGAGTTATAGAGAACAAATGCCCTGACTTTGTGACCTTGGCGTACTAATGTTTCGGTCAGGTGTGAGCCGATGAAGCCGTCTGCTCCGGTTACTAAGATGGATTTATTGTTGGGCATTTATGAAAGGTGATGTGCTTTAAAATAGTGCCGAGCGAAAGCGAAGATGAAGCCGTTGGCAATATTTAGTTAGCAGTCTGCTGATTGCTGAGCGGGAATGAATGACCGTTGGTTTTTTCTTTTGATACGATTTCTTGATAAGTACCGATTCGTTTTATTCCCCCATCACCTAATTCTACAATATGATCGCAGTTTTTTAGAGTTGTCAGACGATGAGCTATGATTAAGATTGTGAGGTCTTGACTGAGGGTTTCAATGGATTGCATTACTGCTTGTTCGGTTTCGTTGTCAAGGGCGCTGGTGGCTTCGTCGAAGATTATGACGTCGGCTTGTTTGTAGAGGGCTCGGGCTATGCCGATGCGTTGGCGTTGGCCTCCGGAGAGGCGGATACCGCGTTCGCCTACGTAGGTTTTATATTTTTTTGGCCAAGTTTCGATTATATCGGCAATTTGAGCCTGTTCTGCGGCTTGTTTGACTTGCTCGTGGTTGATTGTACCCTTGGGGACTCCGAAGGCTATGTTTTCTTCGATGGTGCTATCGGCAAGGAAAATGGACTGAGGGACATGGGCAATATGGGCTTGCCAAGCGCGATTGTTGCTTGCGGTTATGGGCTCCGCATCTATTTCAAGATTGCCTTCTGTTGGTGAGAGCAATCCCATGATGATATCGAGCAGGGAACTTTTACCGCTGCCAGTGATCCCGATGAAGCCTATGCTGCTGCCTTTTTTTATCGAAAGATTTAGGTTGTTGAGTACCAGAGGTGTTTGGGGACTGTATCGAAATGAGAGGTTTATTAGGTCGATTTTTTTATGGAACGGAATTGGGGTGGCTGGTGGCTGATCGACATAATCGGGCAAGGGCTGGTCGAGGAGGTTGAGTGTGTCCTGCAGAGAAGCTTGCCCACCTTGAATTTGTGACCAGGAACCGTAAGCCTGCTGTAAAACTGGTAAGAGGCGCTGGGCGCCTAGTGCCAAAGCACCAAGAACCGGAATTGCTTTGGCGATGCCATCGGGTTGGTTCGCTAGTGAAAAGGCTAATGCGGCAATAAGTACCATGCCCAATGCTTCAATGGCGTATCTGGGGCTGACACCTATAAAAGCGCTGCTTCCCTGAGCACGACGCAGGGGCTGGTCGGCATTGCGGTAAATATGGCAGTAGGCGGCCTGACTGCCGTCAATAAGGACATCGCGAATGCCACCAAGCCCTTCCTGCAAAGATTTAATGACCTGTGTGGATTCTTTAGCTATACACGTGCTGTTGGTTAGCTGTTGCTTTTGAGTGAGCCTGATGATGAAAACGTAGATCAAGCCAAAGCCACCAAAAGCTGAAAGTGCGATTATGGGATCTACCGATAAGAGTGCGACGAGGATCGTGATTAACATAATGCTAGAACTGATGAGGGTCAAGAGTGGCACTATGGTGCTGTAGATGACTCCGTTGGCTTTGTTTGAGATGCCGCTGATAACTTCGCTGCTGTTGCGAGCGACGTGGACGGCGTAAGGTTGGTAGAGGGTGCGACGGTAGATGTTGATGCTGAGGTCGGCGCCGGTTGCGAAGGAGAGGCGGGTGCTGGCCCATAGGAGTAAGAGGCGCATGGCGCCGCTGAGTAACGCAGCTGCGGCGAATGTGATTGTGAGGATAAGGAGTATGTCTTGAGTGCTGAGGAAAGATAGTGCTGAGTGCTGAGTGCTGAGTGCTGAGTGAAGAGGGTTAAGTGAAGAAGGAAAATCATGTTGAGTGGTGTAGCCGAGGGTGTGGATTAGGGATTGGGTTGTGGGGTGGTTTATGAATTTTTCTGGGGCGGTCAGGACTGCCAGGAATGGGAGGACTGCTCCGATGCTGAGGATTTCGGCGAATGAGGCGGCGATCATTAAGACCAGTAAGATTGCGAATTGGGATCGGCGGCGGCTTGATATATGATGCCAGAGGCGCTTTAAGAGAGTTGTTATGGACATAGTAATCAGTTGGCAAGAAAGGAAGTGCTGAGCGAAGAAAAAATAGTTGGCAATTGGCAGTCGGCAGTTGGCAGTTGGCAAGAAAAAAAGTGCTGGGTGCTTTCTCTAAGTGCTGAGTGCTGAGTGCTGAGTTTTCGGTTTTAGGTGCCGACTGCTGACTGCTTACTGCCGACTTTTGGGGTTCAAGTGCTGAG
>CAISHH010000026.1 GCA_903885085.1 uncultured Campylobacterales bacterium | reverse complement strand
GGTGGCTATAGAGAGAGGGAAACGCCTGGCTCCATTCCGAACCCAGAAGCTAAGCCTCCCATCGCTGATAATACTGCATCTTTCAGGTGTGGAAACGTAGGTCGCCGCCTAGTTCATCGGATTTATAATTACAATAAAATCCCCTTTTCTCTCTTTCTTTTTAATCAATTAACACTTTTACTTTTAAATGCTATTTCGATCATTATACTTGTTTGGCTTACTTTATGTTATTCAATCAACTACTTTTTATGAGTTTTTTGTACTCTTTTTTGACGTAGATGTCATTTTTTATCTATATAATCCAATTTATTTATAAGTTTTCTGTATTTTATTTTTGGCTTACATGTGAGCTATTTATTGTAGTACAGACCTTGCATATTTTTATCTCCATTGCCTTGCATAACGCTAAATTTTGCTATGACTGGTAAATGATCCGAATACCCTTTTCCGAGGTGCATATGAGGTTTTTGTTTACTCACTTGCCATCTGTATGTCTGATTATTTTGCATAAGATATTCAGCTTTATAACTTTCAATAGTTCTGCCATTATAATAAAAATTTTTATTGTTAAGTATTGATGGAGATATTATTATGCTGTCAAGCGCTTGTTTCTTTTTTTTATAAGTGTAGCTATATCTTTCATCATTATTTGTATCGTACCAGAGATTGTATAGGTATCCTTTTAGCGGAGTTATACTATCAGCTGGAAGCGTTAATACTTTTGTCTGTAATACATCATTGATGCCTGTTTTTCCATTCGTATCATTATGGTTTTTATCAATTTTTTGATCTTCCTCATAATCAGAGTTGAAATCTCCAAGCAATATTATATTTTTATCAAATCCAATCTCTTCTATTCTCTCATAGAGTTTTTTAGCAGATCGGATACGTTCACTTTCTTTGCCCGCTTTTGATTTCCAATGATTTGTAAATAGATATATATCGTTGCCATCAACATCTATCTTAGTTTCTAAAATATTTCTATATCTATAGGTTGCATTGATTGGAATCTCCTTTTTATAGATGATCTTGTATTTACTAAAAACACCCACTTTAACAGTGGTATTTTTAGCAGTAGCAAGCGCAAAATATTGATAGTACAAGCCATCACGTTTGAGCTGATTTTTTAGATCTATAAATGCTCCATAAGATTCTATCTCTTGGAGAGCTATAATATCCGGATTTATATCTCTTATAACTTTTGAAATATTTTTGAGTTTTATATCATAATTTTTTTGATTCCACTGTGAAACACTATTTGGAATATATTCTTCATATTCAAATCCAGATTTTTTTAAGTCAAACAAATTTTCTACATTATATGTTGCTATTGTAATCACGTTATCTCCATAAGATATTGATAGTATAAATAAGCTTAGCAGTAGAAATTTCATCTACATAATGCCATTTAGCCTTAAAAGATTTTTCACATCAGGTTCTCTTTGCATAAGGTCAACAAAGAGTTTTTGCATGCTATAACTTCCACCTTTTTCTAAAACAATATTGAGATAATCTTTTGCAGTTTTTGAGCCAAAAATTCCCTCATCTACTATCTGAAAATAGGTGTCCGCGCTCAGTACTTCAGCCCATTTATAGCTGTAATAACCTGCTGCATATCCACCTGCAAAGATATGAGAAAATCCATTTTGAAATTTGTTGTATGCTGGTGGTTTTATAAGTGCTGTTTTTTCTCTGATAGAATCTAAGAGATTTTGTACTTCATCGCTGTTATATATGTTCATGTGGAGTTTGAAATCAAAGAGTGAAAATTCAAGTTGGCGTAACATTGAAAGTGCTGATTGGAAATTTTTAGATGCAATGAGTTTATCAATCATCTCATCAGGAAGTACTTCAGCTGTTTTATGATGTTTTGCAAACATTTTTAGTACCTGCGGTTCATATGCAAAGTTTTCTAAGAGTTGAGATGGAAATTCTACAGCATCCCACTCTACACCGTTCACTCCGCTTACTTCATTTTCATTGACTTTTGAAAGAATATGATGGATCGTATGTCCCATCTCATGAAAGAGAGTGACAATATCATCATGGCGAAGAAGAGATGGATTTTCTTTGTTTGACGCTGGAAAATTACACACTATAAATGCAGATGCGAGTTGTTCACTGCCATTTTCATTCGTGCAGTGAGTTTGCCAATTATGCATCCATGCTCCACCTTTTTTATGCTTTCTTGCTTCAAGATCCATATAAATTCTAGCCCTCAGTGTTTGCCCAAGATAGATGTCATATGCCTTTGCTTTTTCGTGCCATAAAGGGAGATTAATCTCTTTACATGTAAGCCCAAAAAGTTTTTCTAAAAATTCAAATAAGCCATTGATGACAGATGTTTTTTCAAAATATGGTCTATAAAGTTCTTCATCAATGTCGTATTTTTCACGTTTTAATAGTTCGCTGTAGTAAGCCATATCACAACTTTTGATCTCATTTTTAGTGATCTCTTGAAACTCATTTAACTCATTTTTTGCTTGGTCTATAGAGGAATCTATGAGTTTTTGCAGAAACTCTATCACCTTATCTGAAGATGGTGCCATTTTTGAAGCGATAGAATATTCACTGAAATTCTTAAATCCTAACAGGTTTGCCATCTCAAATTTTAGTTTTAAAAGCTTTTCTATTATCTTGGCATTTTGAGGTGCTCTTGTAGTGTAAGCCTTATAAAGTTTTTCTCTGATTTCTTGATTCTTTCCATATGTCATGTAAGCAATATATGTTGGCATTTGTAGATTGAGTTTATAACGGATTACTCCATTTTCTTCAAATTTTAAATCTTCAATATCACTCTGGGGAACTCCCTCAACATCATTTGCATCCACTATAAGTTCAAACTCATTTGTAGCATTTAAAAGGTTTTGAGAAAAGTCATTAGAGATTTCATTTATTTGAAGGTGGATAGTTTGTAATCTCTCTTTTGTAGTATCATCCAAATGCGCACCGCTGAGTTCAAAATTTTGAATATTGAGTTGGCACACTCTTTTTTGTTCATTACTCAGTGTTTCATTTTCAAATATCATTTTGATGGCTTTATAAATCTCCAAATTCTGACTTATTGCAGTTGAATATTCAGTAAGTATTGGAAGAGATGCAGCATAAATTTTCTGGGTTTCATCAGAGTTACTGACCGAATTTATATGTGAAAGTGGAGTGAAAAATTGATCTAATTTTTCATCCATCATCTCAAATGGTTTGATAAAATTGGCAAAAGTTTTTTCTTTGATTGATAAAATTTCATTAACTTTTTGATTGTTTTGATCTATAATAAGTGTCAGATTATCAATAAAACTTTCTAAATTGATATCAAAATCTAAAAATTTATTTTCGTACATGCAAGCTTTCCATTCTTTATTTAATTTAGGGTTATATTGTATCTTAGTTACAATAAACTCCCATTAAATTATGTAGAATAGATTTTCTAAAAGAGTATTTAAAGCGACTACACACTATAATAGCAAGATTTTATATAAGGGTATTTTATGACCAATAAACGTGTATTAGTAAAGTTTTCCGGTGAAGCGTTGGCTGGAGAAGCTGGACATGGTATTGATACCAAAATTTTAAAGTATATAGCAGGTGAGATTAAATCTTTAATTAATGCAGGCATTGAAGTAGGGATTGTCATCGGTGGCGGCAATATCATCCGTGGCGTTACAGCGGCACAAGATGGAATTATAAAGCGTACTTCTGGAGATTATATGGGAATGCTTGCAACTGTTATTAATGGTGTTGCAATGCAAGAAGCATGTGAATATACAGGTCTTCAAGTTCGCATGCAAACAGCTATAAAAATGGAACAGATTGCTGAGCCATATATCAACCGTCGCGCTGTACGCCACCTTGAAAAAGGTCGCGTAGTGATCTTTGCAGCAGGGACTGGAAACCCATTTTTTACAACAGATACAGCGGCAACTCTTCGCGCGGTTGAGATAGGTGCTTCGATGATCATTAAAGCAACAAAGGTTGATGGTGTTTATGATAGAGATCCGAATAAATATCCAGATGCTAAAAAACTTGATACTTTAACATACGATGAAGCGTTAACTGATCATATCAAAGTTATGGATGACACATCTATTGCTCTTGCCAAAGAGAACAAACTACCTATCGTTGTATGTGATATGTTTAAAGCAGGAAATCTGCTTGATATTATCAATGGTAATACAACAAACTGTTCAATAGTTAGATAAAATAAGATAAATAAAGGATTTAAAATGAGAGTAGAAGAATTAACAGCAAAAGCACTAGAGATTTCAGGTGTAGACAGATATGTATTGGCACTTGCAGTGGCAAAACGCGCAGACGAAATTCTAAATGGAAGTCCTAGCAAGCTTAATATCGATCCAAAATCTATCAAAGCAACAGACTTGGCTTTAATGGAATTAGCAGAGGGCCTTGTTTTAATCAAAGGCTTTGAAAAAAAATAGTTTTTAAAGTATTCTTTTGAACCGATTAGATATAGAAAAGATCAAACATCTTCATAATGTTGACTCGGCGATAGAGTATCTATTCAAGCAGATTGAACCTTCAAAAAGGCTGCAAGATGCTCTTTTTTTTGCCACACATGCGCATGAAACACAGTTTCGTAAAAGCGGTGAACCCTACATTATCCATCCTATTTTAGTATCTTCTATTGTTGCTTCTATTACAAACGATGAATCAATGGCAATCGCTGCACTTTTACATGATGTTGTAGAAGATACGGTGATAACAATTCAAGAAATAGAAAAACTTTTTGGTCATGATGTTTCTAATCTTGTAGAAGGTCTGACAAAGATCGATATCATCCGCGATGCGGAGCTTCTTCCTTCATCCTCAGATGAAAAACTTATCGTTTCCGCACTCTCTTTTCGTAAAATGTTGGTTGCAAGTATTCATGATGTAAGAGTTTTAGTTGTCAAACTTTGCGACAGACTACATAATATGCTCACACTTGATGCCCTCGCACCATATAAACAACATCGTATAGCTGAAGAGACTTTAGTTGTATATGTTCCTATTGCGCATAGACTAGGGATCTCTTTTTTAAAAAATCTGCTTGAGGATTTGAGTTTTTCTTATCTGTTTAAAGAGGAAAAGCATTTTATTGATAACTATTTGCATACTCATTATAGAGAACTTGAAACAAGACTCGATGAGTTCAAACAGTCTGTATCAAAGCTTCTAATTCAAAATGCTTACTGTGAAGAGGATTTTGAGATACTTAGTCGAGTAAAACATAAGTATTCTATTTATCTTAAGATGCAAAGAAAAGGGATCAGTATTGATGAAGTCCTTGACCTTCTTGCAATACGCATCTTGGCAAAAAATCCAATAGACTGTTACAAAATTCTTGGGATTATTCATTTACATTTTAAGCCTTTGGCTTCAAGATTTAAGGACTATATTGCTATAGCAAAAGAGAATGGTTATCAGACTATTCACACTTCTGTATTTTTTAATTCTATTATTTTTGAAGTACAGATACGTACTTATGATATGCATAAGACTGCAGAATTTGGGGTTGCTGCGCATTGGAAATATAAAAATGGTGGTAATGAGATCAGTTTAGATTGGCTTCATAACCTTCAGTATCAAAATGAATCTGTAGAAGATTTTTATGAGATGATTAAAAATGATCTCTATAGTGAAGAGATTAGTGTTTTCTCCCCTAAAGGGGATGCATTTGCCTTACCAAGAGGTTCTGTGGTGTTGGATTTTGCTTATACTATTCACTCTAAAGTAGGGGATTGTGCTGTTTCGGCTCTTTTAAACAAGGATAGAGTTTCGTTATTGAGTGAATTAAAAAATGGTGATATTGTAAGAATACTTACTGAAAAAGAGAGTGTGACTAGATGCAGTTGGATTGATGCCGTAAAAACATCACGTGCAAAATCGGCCATGAAAGCACTCTGTAACTCAAAATTCAAGCAGATAGATACCCTAACAAGCGTAAGTATTATTGCAACAATTATGGATTTGAATCATTCAAGAGTTGAAGAGTGGTTTAATGAACATAATTGTACTGATACAAGGGTGAAAATACCTAACGACCTAAGCCAGCTTAAAGAGACCATTGCAAAATATGTAGAGGAGTTGAGTAAAAATCAAAGATTTAATAACTTTTTAACAAGAAGAAAATTCAAGTTTAGAGAGTATATTAATCAAGGTGTCAAAGTAATTAGTAATAAATCCGTAAACGGTTTGATTTTTGATTATTGTTGTCATCCCAAGATGAGTGATCCGATTGTCGGAATACTTCATGGCTCAAAGGTACATATACATCATAAAATGTGTCAAAATGCATTGCAGTTGATTAAAGAAAATGTGCCGATGGTCTTTGTTAAGTGGGAAGATAAAAAAGTGTATCATTATCATATTATTGTGAGTTTACAGAGTGAAAAGGGTGCATTGGCAAACTTTTTAACCTACTTAGCAAAACTGGATATTGATATTATTAGTATTGTTTTGGGTAAAGAAGGAGTTGAACATGTCCATTATTGCGAGATCGACTTTCATTCTATAGAAGCGAATATTTATCAACTTCAAGGTAAAATAGAAAGAAAAGTAAAAGTCATAAATCTGGTAAGAACAGATGATGCGTACAAAAGAGATTAAAAGTTAGGACAAAGATGATAGAAGAAGCTTTAAGAGAGATACAACGAGGGACTGCCGAGATAATCGACAATGAGCGTATTGAAAAATTACTAAAAAATTATTATGAAAACGGACAGACTTATACGGTAAAAGCTGGATTTGATCCAACTGCGCCTGATCTTCACCTTGGACATACTGTACTCTTGCAAAAACTGGCAATTTTTCAAAAATATGGAGCAAAAGTACAGTTTCTTATAGGTGATTTTACAGCGCAAATCGGAGATCCTACAGGCAAAAGTGCTACTCGTAAAACATTGAGTGCTGCTGATATAGAAGAAAACGCTAAAAGTTATAAAGAACAGGTATTTAAGATTTTAGATCCAAAGATGACAGAAGTCGTTTTTAATTCAAATTGGATAAATGCTCTTGGTGCAGCGGGAATGCTTTCTCTTACTACAACTTTTAATGTTGCAAGAATGCTTGAACGTGATGATTTTGATAAGAGATATAAAAGCGGAACTTCTATCTCTATTAGTGAATTTATCTATCCGTTACTTCAAGGGTATGATAGTGTACATCTCAAATGTGATATCGAAATAGGTGGAACAGACCAGAAGTTTAATCTTTTAATGGGGCGTCATTTGCAACGTGCTTATGAAATAGGCAAAGAGCAAGCAGTCTTAATGATGCCGATTTTAGAAGGACTTGATGGCGTACAAAAGATGAGTAAATCTTTAGGCAATTACATAGGTGTTTCTGAAGAACCAAATGAAATGTATGGAAAGATACTTAGCATATCTGATGAGCTTATGTGGAGATACTATGAACTACTCAGTTCTAAAACATTAAGTGAGATAGAAGCCTTACATATAAACGTTGAAAACGGTTCACTGCATCCTAAAAAAGCGAAAGAGGATCTTGCACTAGAGATCATTGAAAGATTTTACTCTAAAAAAATGGCAGAAGAAGCAAAAGCTGAGTTTCAAAGAGTTCATGCAAATAATGAAATGCCAACAGATATGGAAGAGTTTGAACTTAGTGAATCACCTATTTGGATCGCTAAAGCCTTAGTCGAATGTAAGCTTACACCATCGACTTCGCAAGCACGTAGAGATATTAAGCAAGGTGCTGTTAAAATTGACCAAGAAAAAATAGAAGATGAACAGTTTCAGCTACAAAGTGGTGAATATATTTTACAAGTTGGCAAAAGAAAGTTTGCAAAAGCAAGGGTGAAGTAATGAGTTTTAAATCAGTACAAATTGGAAAATATTTAATAGAAAAGCCTATTATTCAGGGTGGTATGGGTGTAGGAATCAGTTGGGATAAGCTCGCTGGCACTGTTTCAAAAGAAGGTGGACTTGGAGTTGTTAGTACTGTCGGTACGGGATATTACGAAGATAAAGCTTATGCAAAGCGTCTTGTTGCTCAAAGACCGTTAGAAGTTGAGAATTTTTACTCAAAAGAGGGTTTAAATGCAATCATCAATAATGCAAGAAAAATATGTGGGAATAAACCGCTTGCGGCAAATATTTTATACGCTATAAATGATTATGGGCGTGTTGTAAAAGATGCATGTGAAGCGGGCATTGATATTATCATCACCGGTGCCGGACTTCCGACAAATATGCCTGAATTTACAGAAGATTATCCGGATGTGGCACTTGTTCCTATCGTCTCTTCTGCAAAAGCCTTGGCTATTATCTGTAAAAGATGGCAAAAAAGATACAACCGTCTTCCTGATGCCGTTGTGCTTGAGGGTCCAAAAAGTGGTGGACATCAAGGTTTTACCTATGAACAGTGTGAAATGGAAGAATTTCAACTTGAAAATCTTGTAGCACCTGTTGTTGAAGAGGCAAAAAAATGGGGAAACATCCCTGTATTTGCTGCTGGTGGAGTTTGGGATAAAAAAGATATTGAAGAGATGATGGCACTTGGTGCTGTAGGTGTTCAGATGGGAACAAGATTTATTGGAACTTTTGAATGCGATGCCCATGATAATTTCAAAGAGATTTTACTCAATGCAAAAAAGGAAGATATCCAGCTTATGGGTTCTCCTGTAGGTTATCCTGCACGTGGTGTAAGAACGAATCTTACGGAGTTAGTTGAAAAAAGAGAGGGTCCTGCAATCAAATGTATCTCTAACTGTGTTGCTCCATGTCATCGTGGAGTTGAAGCCAAAGAAGTTGGTTTTTGTATTGCAGACCGTTTAAGTGATGCATATAACGGAAACAAAGAACTTGGACTCTTTTTCTCTGGAACAAATGGATACCGCTTAGATAAATTGATCTCCGTCAAAGAATTAATGGAAAAATTAGTTGATGGTGAATAATAAGATAAATGTTTAAATCAATTTTAACACTACTATTTTGTATATCTCTGCTAGGTGCAGCATCCAATAAAGAGATTTTAGGAAAGGCAGACACTCTGTCTAAAAGCAGTAAAACGGCAAATCTGTTTAAGGCTTATAACGATTATAAAACTCTTTATTTAAATGCTGTTACAAGTTCTGATCAACCTTTAAGAGAAAAAGCTTTGCAAGGTATTGTAAAAAGCGGTACTAAACTTAATATTGATATTTCAGAGTACGCTGATGAGCTCAAAAATTTTGATAAAAAGACAACCAAATCTTCAAAAAAAGTTGCCTTAACCTCGATTACTACCATGAAGTCAATTAGGTGGGATGAGGATACTCTAGTTTTAAGTTTTGATCAAGATCTTGATCCTAAGCAAATTAAATATTTTACGATTCATGACACAAAACATAATCGTTTTCGATATGTTTTTGATATATCTTCATCTTCTTTGACAAAAAATCAAGCTTTAACAAAACAAGGGATCTCTAGAATCAAGCTCAATCAGTTTGATACAAAAACATTACGTCTTGTTTTTGAAGATCAAGATAAAATAAATCTTAGTTTTGATGTTGATGGGAATGATCTTAAAATCACAGTGATAGCAGCAAATGGGAAACCTGTTGGAGAGCTATTTAAAGATACGTCAGCGAAAGTTGAAGAGCCAAAAGAAAAAGAAGAGAGTTCAGAAGATATAAAAAAATACTCTAAATCATCTAAGCAAAAAATTATTGTGATTGATCCAGGTCATGGTGGAAAAGATTCCGGAGCGATAGGGTATAAAAACTATTATGAAAAAAATGTTGTCTTGGATGTAGCTCAAAATGTGAGAAATATGCTTGTAAGTCGTGGGTACAAAGTGTATATGACTCGGGATAACGATACTTTTATTGAGCTCAAAGAACGCACAGCTATGGCCAATAGAAAAGATGCAGATCTTTTTATCTCAATTCATGCGAATGCAGTAAGTAGTGCAAGTGCTGATAGGGCTTACGGAATTGAAACATATTTTTTATCTCCTTCTAGAAGTAGTAGAGCCACAAGGGTTGCTGCTATGGAAAACTCCACTGATATTTCAGATATGAGTAGTTATGGTAAATCAACATTTTTAAATTTTACAACGAACCTTACTCGTATTGCATCCAATAAACTCGCTATCGATGTTCAAAAAGGTATTTTAGGTAATCTTAGAAAATATCATAAGGATGTTGTGGATGCAGGCGTTCGTGAAGGTCCATTTTGGGTTTTGGTAGGAGCTCAAATGCCAGCAATTCTTGTAGAAATTGGTTTTATAACTAATCCACAAGAGTCACAAATGTTAGTAGATAAGACATATGAGCAAAATATGGCTTATGGAATTGCAAATGGAGTTGATAGATATTTTATCAATAATTAAGTAGTTTATTAAAATAATTGGACGTGAGGAAGAATCAAATGAGATATTTTATGAAAACTATTGTAAGTTTAGGGGTGATTACAGCTGTAGTGATGCTTAGTGGATGTACTCAGACTCCAACAAACAACGCACATAATGGTGATGCACAATTATGGCAACAGTTTCAGTCAAAGCAGGCAACTGATCAACTAGATAAAGAGCTTCCTACTCAAAAATAAGCTCTTACATGTAAGAGAGTATTAACTCTCTTTTTTATATTCTAAATCCCCAGCAACAGCTTCTTTATCTGCTATGAGTTTTAAGATCTGCTCTTTTACTTTGTCATATCTGTATTGCTCTTTAAAACCTATAATACGTCCACCTGCAGCATTTGGATGTCCACCGCCATCTACCCATTCTTTTGATATTTGAGAAACGCTTACTTTATTGTTCGCACGAAAGCTCATTGTCCCTCTTGAACTTACATCAACGATGAAATCATATTCGTCAAATTTGGTTAAAAAGCCATTACCGACAATAGAAGTATTTCCTACTCCATAACTTAAAAAGCCTTTGTAACCTTTGTAGTAGATAGTCATCTGAGCAAATTTTTGTCCTAAGAGATCAACGATATAAGCAGTTGAAAGATTGTCAAGTGTATCATCTTGCTCGGCTTTAAAAAACTCTTTTTTCATCTTATGAATCGCATCATCTAAAGCGATATTTGCTTTTTCATGGGAGATAAATTCAACCGCTTGTTTTAAAAGTGAGATTTTGTAAAATCTATCATCATCTCCAAAAGTAACGCGGCTTAGTTCTCTTGTCTCAGAGATAAGGCGCATACAAACTTTTCCAAACTCAAAGTTAAATACCTCTTCTTGTTTCCAAAGATCGACGGCGTTGACAATATTGACATATTTTTCCATCCACTCTTCTTCGTGAAGCTCAAAGTTCTCTTTTGCATAATCATAAGTAATTTTAGTCGCACTTCTTGTTGTATCTAGAAAATACCATCCAAATTTATTTGCGCTTTCTTGTCCGCTTCCGTGATGATCTAAAAGAGTGATTTGAATCTCTCTGCCTTTTTCACGCAGCATATTTACTTCGCGATCAAGCCATCTTGCTTCATCCATTGTAAGATTGAGATCGGTGATGAGAATCGTTGCACTCTCAGTATTTGATTTAATGGCATCCATAATTTCATCAAGTCTGCTTCTTACCTCTGCACCATAGTTCGCGTTAAAACTTTTAATATTATGCGGCGTGTAACTCATAACAAGTTGGCAACTGTAACCATCTAGGTCAGTGTGTGAGAGATGGTAGATATTTTTACTATTCAATGTATTTCCTTTTTGATTGACTAAAGTTTAGACGAGATTTATAGAGCCCATAACTTCAAATTTGGCGTTTGAATCTATCTCTGCATGTGAGAGTGTGACGACATCGAGGCTGAATCTTTCAAATATCTCTGCGATAGGACGACGCAGTTGTGGATCAACAATGATGATAACAGGTGAGATCCCTTTTTGAAGCACTTCGGTCGCTTTTTGACTGGTGACTTGGATGAGATTGTTAATCTCGCTGACATTAAGTAAGAGGTTCCTGACTCCATTGTTTTCTTTTGATTTTTCTAGCATCATCTGTTCACTCGCTGTAGAAAAAGTCAAAAGATTGACAACACCATTGTCCCCTGTATACATCTGTGTGATGACACGAGAAAGTTTTGCACGAACTTGTTCTGTGATGATATCTACATTTTTCGTGTACTCTCCAATATCTGCAATCGTCTCTAAAATAGTGAGCATATCTTTAAGAGGGATTTTCTCATGTAGTAACGCTCTAAAGACTCTTTGGATAAGTCCGATAGATGCGACTTTGAGAACATCATCAATAACAACAGGATAGTCTGTTTTGATCTTAGTGACAAGAGACTGAACTTCTTGACGTGTGAGAAGATCCTCAGCATAGCGCTTGACAAGTTCGCTCATGTGCGTTGAGATGACCGTTGCAGGATCGACAACTGTGTAGCCGTTTATGATGGCATCCTCTTTTTTGTTTGGCGAGATCCAAATGGCATCAAGACCAAAGGCCGGCTCTTTTGTAGCCTCGCCCTCCATATCTCCTGTCGCCATTCCGCTATCCATTGCTAAAAATTTATCCGGAATAATTGTTCCCTCGCCGATAGAGATCCCTTTTAAAAGGATTTGATACTGGTTTGGCCTGAGATGTAAATTATCACGTATACGAACCTGCGGCATCAAAAATCCAAAATCAGAAGCAATTTTTCTTCTCATAGATCGGATTCTCTCTAAAAGATCACCACCCTGAGAAGCATCTGCAAGGCGGATTAGCTGATAGCCAAGAGTGAGTTCTAGCATCTCAACTTTTAAGATATCTTCCAAAGCTGCTTCTTCCTCTTTTGCTATATCCGCACTCGATTTTGATGGAGCTTTGGTTGGAACACTGGTATCGGGTTGTCCATTTTTTTGTTTAGTTTTTGTCTCCCCTGGAATCGGAGCGAAGGCGTTAAGGATAGTGAGTTCACCGAGTTCATATTTGTAAAGAGCATACCCAAGACCAAGAAAGACTAAACCGACAAAGCCCATTGAAAGGGTAGGGAGTCCGGGAACAAGTGCAAACATAATCATGATAGCACCTACGATAATCATGATCTTTGCATTTCCCATCATCTGTTTGATGGTTCCCTCTGCAAAATTATCGCCATCACTTGATGAACGTGTAATCATAATACCTGTTGCGGTTGAGATGATAAGGGCTGGAATCTGCCCGACAAGACCATCTCCGATAGTAAGGATGGTAAATGTTGCCGCACTATCCGAGACACTCATATTGTGTTGAAAAACACCGATTAAAAAGCCGCCGATGATATTTACAAGAGTGATAAGGATACCCGCAACTGCGTCACCTTTGACAAACTTGCTCGAACCATCCATTGCTCCATAAAAGTTTGCATCTTGAAGAATCTCTGCCCGTCTTTGTTTTGCTTGTGCATCATCGATAAGTCCAGCATTTAAGTCCGCATCGACTGCCATCTGTTTACCAGGCATTGAATCAAGTGTAAAACGCGCCGCAACCTCTGCAACCCTTCCAGCACCTTTGGTGATAACCATAAAGTTTATGATGACAAGGATACTAAATACAATGATACCGATAACAAAGTTCCCGCCTACAACAAAATTTCCAAAGCTGGTGATGATATCACTCACGGCTTGTGGTCCTTCATTCCCATGACTTAAGATCATCCTGGTGGTAGCGACGTTGAGAGAAAGCCGAAAGAGAGTGACGATAAGTATGATGGTTGGAAAGGTTGTAAGGTCTGTTGGTTTTGGGATATATAAAGAGATCAGAAGAATCAAAACAGCGATAGCAATCGAGATGGTAAGAAATAGATCAAGAATCCCACTAGGAAGTGGAACAATGATAATAGCGATAATGGCAACGACGAAAAATACGACACTTAAATCGCGTTGACCAAGTAAAAAGTTGAGAGATTTGCTAATCTGTTTTCTAAAAGGTACCTGTTTTGCCAAGTCTTACTCTTCTATTAAATCTGCGATTGTTACTGTGTCTAAAAAATTATCAATTTTTCCCTGAAGTTTGTTTAAAAATGGCCAAAGTGAGCATGATTTTGCTTGGTCAGATGGGCAAGATTCAGTTGAAGGGGAACAGTCAAATACGGCAGGCCCTTTGCCTTCCACCGCGCGCATAACTTCTAAAATAGTGATCTCTTTACTATAGCGAATGAGTTCAAATCCACCATTAACGCCTTTAAAAGACTGTAATATATGGTGTCTTGTAAGTGATTGGAGTATTTTAGATAAAAAGCTTTTAGAGATATTGAGCTCTTTTGAAAGTGTATCTGAGTCCATTGCCCCTGATGTTTTTGCTAATACTACTAAAGCTAAAAGAGCGTATTCGCTCGCACGTGTCATCAACATAATATATTTATTTCCTAAAACTTTATAAAGTAGAGACATTATATCCAAAAAAATATTTTACAAAGTTATTATGATATTCAAGAGATTTTAGATACAATTTCGCCTCGGCTTTTTAAGAAGCTAGATTATTATACCCATCAGGAGGCTATTATGGCTTTAGATTCGGCTAAAAAATTAGAAATTGTTGCAAAATACGGACGCAGTGAAACTGATACAGGTTCAAGTGAAGTTCAAATCGCACTTTTAACTACTCGTATCGTAGAATTAACTTCTCACCTTAAAATATTTAAAAAAGATCACGCATCTCGTTTAGGTCTTTTGAAACTTGTTGGTCAACGTCGTCGTTTGATGCGTTACTTCAAAGCTAAAAACAGAGAAGCATACAACAAAATTGTTGCAGATCTTGGTATCCGCGATAACATCTAATTAGCTCTAGCTTTTAGATAATAGTCCGCACCACGCGGACTATTTTAAAAATATCTCCACCGCTCTTTTTAAATCTTCTTCTGTATCTATCCCAAAACCTGTACTTGAAACTTTTACCATTGAAATCTTTTTTTGATGAAACACGGCACGTAACTGTTCTAACTTTTCTATATCTTCTATCGGCGCATCGCTTAGATTACAAAATTCATACAAACTTTTTTTTGTAAATCCATAGATCCCAATATGCCCAAAATAGGTTGCTTCGCCGCTTCTGTTGAATGGAATAGGGCTTCTTGAAAAGTAGATGGCATTTTCTTGGTCATCTAAAATCACTTTTACAAGATTTGGATCTTGCGCTGATTCACTATTTATCGTGTTAAAACAGCTTCCCATGACAAACTCTGCATTATCAGATTTGAGTTTATTGAGTCTTTTGACAAGTGCTTCTACGACAGATATTTCTATAAACGGCTCATCAGCTTGGACATTGATAATGAGTTCATCATCGGGAATATCAAGAAATTGTGCACATTCATTGATGCGGTCTGTTCCGCTTTTGTGTGTGAGTGAAGTCATTCTCGCTTCGATGCCATAAGCCTTACATGTAAGCATTATTTTCTCATCATCAGTCGCTACTACGACCTTGTCGATGGCACTTACAGCTCTAGCTGTACGAACGACCATCGGCAAACCGCCGATATCTGCTAAAACTTTCTCAGGAAATCTTGTAGAAGCTAAACGCGCTGGAATAATTATCATTGAATGCCTTTTTTAGGGTTTTTAATGCCCTTATTGTATAATTACAAAATTATATCAAAAAAGGGTGTTTATGACACTGTATCAGCCAGAGTCGGGTTATTGTTTTAACAGCGATTCTATCTATCTCTATGACTTTATAAACTCCTTTAAACCTCGTGGACGCTTACTTGATGTGGGTGCAGGATGCGGAATTGTAGGGCTTTTAGTTGCAAGAGATAATGAAAAAGTGGACCTTCATGCTGTTGAAAAGCAGGAGATGTTTGTTAAATATGCGACAAAAAATGCACAAGAAAACAATATTGCATACACGATTTATCATACCGATTTTTTAGAGTTTCAAGATAGTAAAGGGTTTGATTACATTATCTCAAATCCGCCGTTTTATCATGATGGAGCCGCACGTAGCGAAGATCCGATGCTTTATACGGCAAGATACAGTGTCAATCTTCCTTTAAAGGAGTTTTTTGCAAAAGTATTTAAACTTCTGTCACACCAAGGACATTTTATTTTTTGTTATGATGCAAAGCAGTTTGCGCTTCTTTGTGCCGAGTTGAGTATTGCCAGATTAAGAGTAGTTGATGTACAATTCGTGCATTCAAAAAGTGATAAAAGTGCCTCTTTAGTGATGTTACATGTAAGGAAAAACTCCAAATCACTTTTAAATATTTTGCCACCTTTTATAGCTTTTGAAGGAGATAAATTTTCCAAAGCTTCAGAGTCGGTCTATGAAAAAGCAAGGACGAACAGTATAAAATGTCAGATTTAATGAGAAAAGAGGGATTTCCCTACGCTTTTAATCCCTCTAAATGTGAAAGTTGTGAAGGCAGATGTTGTACGGGTGAGAGCGGATATATCTATGTCACGTCAGATGAGATATTAGCTCTTGCAAATCTTTTAAAACTTGAGCTTCAGGTTTTTACGGAGAGTTATTTATATAAAATAGGGTATAAATACTCTCTTAAAGAAGTCGTTACCAATGACTCTCATGATTGTATTTTTTACGATAGACCAAGTAACGGTTGTAAAGTGTATGAAGCAAGACCGACTCAGTGCAGAACATTTCCTTTTTGGGATTATTTTAAGCAAAGAGTCGATGAATTAAAAGATGAATGTCCAGGAATTTTAGATGATTAAAATCTTATATGCCGTTTTACTCTCTTTGCTTTTTGCAGGATGTATGAATGTCGGTGACGTGAAACCTTTGCAGAACGTAAAATCTGCTCAAAAGGCGTTTGAAGGTGAAGATAGATATGTGATGTTTGCTCTTGAAGCTGAGAGAATGGAAGATTTTAACGCTTCGGGTTCACTATTTTATACAACGTATGAAAAAACAGACAAGCCAGAATATCTAAACAGATCTCTACAAGACTTTTTCAGTGCTCATCAATATGATCTTCTTTTAGCGCTTGCAACTAAATATCAAAGTAAATATCCACAAAATTATATGCTAAAAAGATATGAAATCTTAGCATTGATCAATCAAGATAAAATGCAAGAGGCACAAAACAGAGCTTTATCTCTAGCAGATGAGACAAAAGATTCCTCAGATGCTATCTTGGTAAGTGATATTTATATACGAGAAAAAGATCTACCGACTGCATTGGCTTATTTGCAAAAGGCATATGCAAAAAATTATGATGAAAAGATTTTGGATAGAGTAGCAACGCTTTTATATGTGAATTTGAACAAAAAACAAGAAGCGATAGATGTTATGGAAAAGCATATCAAAAATTATGGATGTTCAAAACTGATATGTATGAAACTAGCGGCAATGTACGGAAATGAGAATAAAATAGATGCTATGGTGGCTACTTATCTACGTTTATACACCATAGATCCTTCAGATGAAGTCGCACAAAATATTATTAAAATTTATGGATATCAAAAAAATTATTCAAAAATGATGCTATATTTAGAAGATTGTCATTGTAATGATGAGTTACTATTACAGCTTTATGTAGATGTAAAACTTTTTGATAAAGCTTCTGTACTTGCTAAAAAGCTTTATGAGGAAAGTTTTACAACGCAGTATCTTGCCCAAAGCGCCATCTTTAAATATGAAAGTATGGGAAAAAAGATTGATAAAAAAAGTTTGGATATTGTATATAAAGATCTAAGTGAAGCTGTTGAAGCTGATCCAAAAGCGGTTGATCTCAACTATCTTGGTTATTTGATGATTGAACACGATATGGATGTCAGCAAGGGAGTTTCTTATGTGCAAGAAGCATTGAAGCTCGAAAAAGATTCACCTTACTATCTTGATTCTTTGGCGTGGGGTTATTATAAACTTCATAAATGCAAAGAAGCAAAAGCAGTTATGGATCAAGTTGTGGCAAAAATCGGTTCTGATGAACCAGAAATAAAAGAGCATAGTGAAGCAATAAACAAGTGCATAAAGGGAAAACATAAATGATTTTAGATGATATTATAAAAAAAACAAAAGAAGATCTCGTAGAGAGAGAAAAAAAGTTTAGCCTTGATTGGCTTGGACGCTCTTTGGCTTTTAATGCAAGAGTTCCAAGAGATGTGTATCCATATCTCAAATCAACGCCAGAAGAGCCTTATCGCATCATATCGGAAGTAAAAAAAGCGAGTCCATCCAAAGGTGTTATCCGTGAGGATTTTGATCCTCTAGCAATCGCGCAAGGATACGAAAGAGGCGGCGCAAATGCTATTTCAGTGCTCACAGAACCGCACTTTTTTCAAGGTGATTTGGAATATCTCGCAGGCATTAGAAGATATGTTAGCATTCCGCTTTTAAGAAAAGATTTTATCGTTTCAAATTATCAGATATTAGAAGCGATGGTGTATGGAGCAGATTTTATCTTGCTTATCGCCGCGGCACTTTCAAAAAAAGAGCTAAAAGACTTGCTTAATTATACACGTCATCTTGGAATGGAAGCGCTTGTTGAGGTACATGACAAAACTGACCTCACAAAAGCAATCTATGCGGGAGCTGACATCATCGGGATCAATCATCGAAATTTACAGACTTTTGAGATGAATATGAATCTCTCTTATGAGCTTATTCCGCTTATTCCAAACGGCAAGATTATCGTCGCTGAGAGCGGAATCTATGAGCATGGACAGCTAGAAGATTTAGGCAAAGCGGGTGTGGATGCTTTTCTAGTCGGTGAGTCTTTGATGCGTCAAAATAATGTGGAAGAGGCGCTAAGAACACTAAAATACGGCAAATAATATTGCTTACATGTAAGCAAAAAAACCTTACATCCAAGGGCACTTCGCATGTAAGGGTTTTTTATCGTAAAAATAACTTTACATGTAAAGAACTCACTGCATAACTCACGCTATAAAAACAAACTTTCTTCTCCTTCAATATTTTATCTTGATACTTTCTTTATACTATAGCCTTCAATATTGATTATTTCATGACACCGTAGGGTGTAGAATTAGGAAAATTTGATGGAGATAAGATGACGTTACAAGAACGAATGAAAAATGAATTTATGGTAATTAAAGCTCTTGGAGTGGTGTATGGGGATATTGGAACCAGTCCGATATATACTTTGGCAATTATTTTTGCACTAATTTCACCTACAGTTGAAAATATATTTGGAATACTCTCATATGTATTTTGGACTATGACAATACTTGTTACCGTTCAATATGGCTGGCTAGCTACAAGTTTATCAAAGAAGGGCGAAGGAGGAACGGTGGTTCTTGTGCAGCTGCTTCTCCCTTATCTTAAAAATACCAAAGCTATTGCAACAGTCAGTATGCTTAGTTTTATTGGGATATCATTGATGATAGGTGATGGTGTTATTACACCGGCAATTAGTATTCTTTCTGCAGTTGAAGGTATGGTGCTTATACCGGGATATGAACATACTCCTAAACTAACTCTTTTATTGATAGCATCCGTTATAGCTTTTATATTATTTTATGTTCAAAGAAAAGGAATTGAAAAAGTAGCTTCTGCATTTGGACCTTTTATGGTAGTTTGGTTTTTTACACTAGGTTTGGTCGGCTTGTGGTATATATCCCAAAATTTTTCAATTTTAAAAGCTATCTCTCCTCTCTATGCTATCAACTTTACATTATCTCATCCTGTAATTAGCTTTGTAATGTTAGCAGATGTCATACTTGCCGCAACAGGTGGTGAGGCTTTATATGCTGACATGGGGCACCTTGGGAGATTACCGATTTTAAAAGGATGGTTATTTGCATTTGTATCATTGATATTAAGTTATTTTGGACAGGGAGCATTTCTCATCACACATCCAGCGGCAATAACAAGCCCACTTTTTGAGATGACAAAAGATTTAGTTCCTTACATGTATGTTCCATTTTTAATACTCACGATTATTGCGACTATCATCGCATCACAGGCCATGATAAGCGGTATATTTTCAGTGCTTTATCAAGCTATGACAACAAGAATATTTCCACATTTCAAAGTTGAATATACCTCAAATGAATTAAGAGCGCAGATATATGTAAATTCGGTCAATTGGTTTTTATTTGCCTGTGTGATTGTTATGCTGTTTGTATTTGGTGAGTCAGCAAAACTGGCTGCCGCGTATGGTCTGGCTGTTGCAGGTGCTATGAGTATTACCGGTGCCTTGATTAGTATGGTGTTTTGGTATAAAAAACAATATGTTGCGATGTCATTTGCAATCTTATCAGGCATAGTAAGTACGATATTTTTTGCTTCATGTACCGGAAAAATTCCAAATGGAGGATATTGGTCTCTTATCATAGCTTCTATACCTCTTTTCATTGTGATCTTATATACAATGGGTCAAAAAAGATTATATAAATCATTTGTTCCTGTTGAAAAGAAATATTTTCTAGAAGAATATAGTGCAAAACATGAAAAAGGAGCTCATATTGAAGGAATCGCTCTATTTTTTGCAAGACAAGCAGGTGAAATTCCGGCATACATCTCAAAGACGATGTTTCAAAATGGCATTATTTATGACAGAAATATTATTGTTGTTGTAAAACCGGCTAATGAACCGTATGGTATCCATACTGAACTCTCGCCTTTGGGTGAAGGACTTGATTTGTTAATGATATATCCAGGATATATGGAGATGCTTGATGTAGAGAAGGTGTTACAAAGCAAAGGCCTAGATGCGAGAGTAATATTTTATGGACAAGAAGAGATAGTTTCAAAAAGCTTCTTATGGAATATATTTGCAATGATTAAAACTCTTTCACCTACATTTGTCAGCTTCTATAATTTTCCAAGTGAAAAACTTATCGGAGTTGCAAGAAGAACAGAAATTTAGGTATAAATTATGAAAATAATTATAATTGCATTTTTACTTTTAACATCTCTATTTTCATCAGAAATAGGGAATAAAGAAAATCAAGAAGAGAAGCTTGATACAAAGCATAATTTAGTATGGCAAGATACTAGGTTGAATGCCACAGAAAGAATGAGTTATAAAAGTGCAATTAGTTATTGTGCTTATTTGAAAATCCAATCAGGTAAGGATTGGAGATTGCCCTCATCACAAGATTATGAAAACATCATAGATACTACTCGTATTCCTACAATAAATAAAATCTTTACCTATTGTGCAAGTGATGGATATTGGACTTTAAATCAAAAATTGGATTCGACTCAAGTTGAATGGATAGATTTTACAGATGGAAATGTATATAAAGGTTCTGGTTTTGAAAAACAACTCTACACTCGATGTGTCCATAACAAGTAGTATAATACATCCATGAATACAAGATATAATCAATTCACTAAAAGCTTAGCAATAGTGAGTGTTGTCACTATTATTTGTTTATTATATAAAAGTAATTTAGAGTTACTGAATATTGCGATGTTGTATCTTTTACCGATTCTCTATGTTGCTATAAATTATGGACAGATTCAAACTTTTTTTATATCCTTGATAGTTGTTATACTTTTTAATTTTTTATTTATTCCTCCACTATTTACATTCAATGTGCATGACGCTAGATATTTACTTAGTTTTGTGATTATCATGATTGTTGGTCAATTGATTTCAATCTTGGCAGCTAGAGCTTCTAAAGCAAAAGAATTAGAAACAAGCGAAAGCCTACATGAGGCGATTTTAAACTCTTTATCTCATGAACTAAGAACGCCCTTGACGGTGATTATTGGAGCTACAAGTTCAATTTTGTCTCATGAATTAAAGCTTACGGAAGAAGAGGTCAATGAGCTCATTCAAGAAACGTATTCAAGTGCTTTTAGTATGAAAGAGTTGATTGAAAACCTACTTACAAGTGCAAGATTCGAGAGCGGGCATCTCAAACCGATAATCACAGATTGTTCTGTTGGAGAAATCATTTCAAACTCTTTATTGAAAGTTGAAAATAAATATTCAAAAGAGGCAATTTTTATAGTTCATGAAGATTTGCCATCGATTCAAAATGATGCAGTATTACTTGAACAAGCTTTTTATAATCTTTTAGACAATGCTTTTAAATATGGGGAAAAAGTGACAATTGAAGTTAATCATTCTCAAAATGATCTGTTGATTACTATATGTAATACAGGAGAATTACCAGATAAAAGGGAAATTGCAATGATTGGTAAAAAATTTACAAGGCTTTCAAACTCATTGAATGTTTCAGGTTTGGGATTGGGTCTTTTTTTAGCAAAAAGAATAATAGAAACTTTAAACGGCTCTATCGACACAAAAATTGTCGATAGTGAATTTTGTATTTACATTAGGTTGTAGTTATGACAAAGCAAAAAATTTTAGTTATAGATGACGACAAAGCAATAAGGCGTCTTTTGACACTTTCACTGCAAAGTTCTGGATTTGAGATAAGCGAAGCATCCAATATACAAGAGGCAATAAAAAAGTCAATCAGCAATATACCCGACGTTGTTTTACTCGATTTAGGTTTACCCGATGGCAATGGACTTGATTTCTTAAAATCTTTTAGAGAGTGGAACAGCGCACCGTATAATGAACCCCTAAAATCAAACCAGTAAAATCTATTTTTTAATTCCAAAACGCTAGAATAAAATACGGAATATATAGGGATTAAGAAATGAGCATCAAACGAAAAATATACAGTGCTGAGTTCAAAGCAAAATTGGTT
>CAISHH010000025.1 GCA_903885085.1 uncultured Campylobacterales bacterium | reverse complement strand
GTACTACCTAAATATGATTATTGTAACCCCAAAAACGGTTGTGATACCAGGTGGCTCTATGAGTAATATTATAACACAGCTATCTGAACAAAACTATAGTGTTACAAGGCTTGATGCCGTTTTGATACGATTTTTTGGTAGGCCACAAAAAGGGCTTATTGATTTGAATGAAACTGTCATGACTCATGCTGACTTTTTATACAAACTAGCTACTACAAAACCTTCTATGGAAGATGTTACACTGATACCAGGTGAAACGACTTATATCTTCTTAAATCAACTCGCCGAAGAACTTCATTTAAATAGAGAGCTCTTACAAAAAAATTATGATAAATATACCCATTATAAAGAGGGGCAATTTGTTCCAGATACCTATCGATTTTCTGTCGGTGTCAATGAAGAGACTCTTATTAAAACACTTTTAGAAAAATCAAATACAAAGATGATTGAGTATTCAAACAAAGTATTGGGAAAATATAACAAAGAAGAATGGTTTCGATATGTAACAATTGCTTCAGTGATTCAAAAAGAAGCAGGCTCCAAAGAAGAGATGTCACTTGTGAGTTCTGTCATCTATAACCGTATAAAAGAGGGGATGAAGCTCCAAATGGACGGAACATTGAACTATGGAAAGTATTCACACGTTAAAGTCACACATCAAAGAATTACAAATGATAAAAGTTCATACAATACGTATCTAAATAAAGGTTTACCGGAATTTCCCGTATGTAATGTTGGTTTTGATGCAATTAAAGCTGCTATTTTCCCAGAGAAAACATCATATCTCTATTTTGTAAAGGGAAAAGATGGGAAGCATATCTTTAGTTGTAACTATTCTACACACATAAAAAACATACATAATGCTACAAAATGAAACATAAAAAAAAGTTTGAGTGATCTTTCGTTCTCCTTATAGAATAGTTATAGTTGTTAGTGTATCATAAGAGGTGTAAAAAATATGGCCTTTTTATACTTAAAATAACTTGTGTTTGCACAGGTTTACTTAAGTATATGATGCAAGGGCTATAGGCAAACTATTTGAGGAGTCCATTAATGAATCAAGGAAAAAGAGTTGGTATTGTCGGCGCTGGAAATGTTGGTGCGACAGTAGCTTATTCACTTGCAATGCTAGGATCTTGTCACGAGATTATTTTAAGAGATAATAAAATTGACGTAGCTAAAGGGAAAGCTTTAGATATGAGTCAAGCAGCTTCAGCAGTCAGAAGTCATACGGTTGTTAAAGTAGCAGAGGATATGTCTGATCTTACAGATTGTGATGTTGTTGTTGTGACTGCTGGAAGCCCTCGTTTACCAGGGATGAGTCGTGACGATCTTTTGATGATCAATGCGAATATCACCAAAGAGGTTATAAAAGGGATCGCCCAATACTCTCCAAACGCTATTATCATCATGGTTTCCAATCCTCTTGATGCTATGACTTATGTAGCTCTCAAAGAGAGTGGCTTTGATAGAAGCAGAGTGATTGGCATGGCTGGTGTATTAGACAGTTCAAGAATGGCTTCATTTATTCAAGAAAAACTCGGATATGGTGGAGGACAAATACGTGCTTCTGTTATGGGTGGTCATGGTGATGATATGGTTCCGCTTCCTCGCTATTCTACAGTTGCTGGTGTTCCCTTAACTGATGTTTTAAGTGATGCAGAGATTGAAGAAATCGTTGTGCGTACACGTCATGGTGGAGCAGAAATAGTCGGGTATCTTAAAACTGGTTCTGCGTATTATGCACCTGCAAAGTCTACGGGTATTATGGTCGAAGCAATTCTTAAAGATACAAAACAGATCCATCCATGCGCCGTATATCTTGATGGTGAATATGGATATAGTGATGTTGTCTCTGGAGTTCCGGTAATGCTTGGAGCAAATGGCGCCGAAAAAATTATCGAAGTAACTTTAAATGAGAAAGAAAAAGAGATGTTCGCAAAATCTTGTTCTTCTGTACAAACGCTTATTGATACACTCAATCAAAATAATTTTTTCCAAGGAGAGTAAGTTTTATGACAACACGTATTGAAAAAGACACAATGGGAGCAATCGAAGTTCCTCTTGATGCGTATTGGGCCGCACAAACACAACGTTCTGTGGAGAACTTTAAAATCGGTGAAGAGAAGATGCCTTACGAGATTACTCGTGCATTTTCATACCTTAAAAAAGCTGTAGCTCTTGTCAATAAAGATTTGGGCAAGCTTGATGCTAAAAAAGCAGATGCAATCGCACAAGCGGCTGATGATATGCTTGCAGGAAAACTTGATGATAACTATCCTTTAGTTGTATGGCAAACAGGTTCAGGCACTCAGTCTAATATGAACAATAATGAAGTATTGGCAAATCGTGCGACTGAGATCCTTGGTGGTGATTTTAGAGTTGAGAAATTAGTACATCCAAATGATGATGTAAATAAATCTCAAAGTTCAAATGATACTTACCCAACAGCTTTGCATGTAGCGTCTGTTATCTCTGTAGAAGAGCGTTTACTTCCGGCGATCGCAAAGCTAAAAGCAACACTTCAAGCAAAAAGCGAAGAGTTTAGCCATATCGTAAAAATCGGTCGTACTCACCTTCAAGATGCGACACCTTTAACGCTTGGTCAAGAGATTAGCGGTTGGGTTGAGATGTTGAATAAATGTGAGAAGATGATCAAAGTTTCTCTTGATCCAGTTCGTGAACTAGCTCTTGGTGGAACAGCAGTTGGAACAGGTCTCAATGCTCACCCAGAACTTGGTGAACGTGTTGCTAAAAAATTAAGTGAACTTACAGGTCATGATTTCATCACTGCTCCAAATAAGTTCCATGCACTGACTTCTCATGATGCTTTAGTATTTTGTCATGGAGCACTAAAAGCTTTATCTGCAGATATGATGAAAATAGCTAATGATGTTAGATGGTTAGCATCTGGTCCTCGTTGTGGTCTTGGAGAGATTTCGATTCCAGAAAATGAGCCAGGTTCATCAATCATGCCTGGAAAAGTAAATCCTACTCAAAGCGAAGCTGTGACAATGGTTACATGTCAAGTTATGGGGAATGATGCGACTATCGGTTTTGCAGCTAGCCAAGGGAACTTTGAACTCAATGTATTTAAACCAGTTATTGCATATAATTTTTTACAATCATCAAGATTACTTGCTGATTCTATTGTTTCATTTAATGACAATGCGGCGGTTGGTATTGAAGCAAATGTTGATAAAATCGATCATTACTTAAATGATTCTTTAATGCTTGTAACTGCATTAAACCCTTATATCGGATATGAGAATGCAGCAAAAATTGCAAAAACTGCTCATAAAAATGGAACAACCCTCAAAGAGGAAGCTGTGAAGCTTGGTTTATTAACTCCTGCTGAGTTTGATAAATATGTTGTACCAGAAGATATGATAAGTTCAAAAGCATAATTAAATTTAAAAAGGAGAAGTAAATGAATATACATGAATATCAAGCAAAACAGATTTTTGCTAAATATGGTGTTCCTACACCAAGGGGTATTGTTGCAAATACACCAGATCAAGCAGTGAGAAACGCATCTGAACTAGGTGGAAAAATTTGGGTTGTAAAAGCACAAATACATGCAGGTGGTCGTGGATTAGGCGGTGGTGTGAAACTGGCTCGTTCACTTGAAGAAGTAGGTCAATTCGCATCAGAGATTCTTGGAATGACACTTGTGACTCACCAAACAGGACCTGAGGGTAAACTTGTTCAAAAAGTTTATATAGAAGAGGGCGCTGATATTAAAGATGAACTTTATCTTGGTGTTGTTCTTGACCGTGCTAAAGAGATGCCAGTTATCATGGCTTCTACTCAAGGTGGTATGGAGATAGAAACTGTAGCACATAATAATCCTGAAAAGATTATCAAAATTGCAGTTGATCCAGCTATTGGTTTTCAAGGTTTTCATGGCCGTGAGTTAGTTTTTGGTCTTGGTATCACTGATCCAGTTGAACAAAAGAAATTTATCTCTTTCGCATCTAAACTTTATAAACTTTATATGGAAAATGATGCAGAGATGATTGAGATCAATCCTCTTATAAAAACTGGTTCAGGTGATTTCTTGGCACTTGATGGAAAAATGGGATTTGATGATTCAGCACTTGGACGTCATCCTGAAATTGAAGATATGCGTGATATCTCTGAAGAAGATGCAGATGAGAGAGAAGCGAGTCGTTATGGTCTTTCATATATTTCTCTTGATGGTGAAATCGGTTGTATGGTAAATGGTGCTGGTCTTGCGATGGGTACAATGGATACAATCAACTATATGGGTGGAACACCTGCAAACTTCCTTGATGTTGGCGGAAAAGCAAATGCTGAGACTGTTGCAAAAGGTTTTGAGATCATTTTGAAAAACCCAAAAGTAAAAGCAATATTTGTTAATATCTTCGGTGGAATTGTAAGATGTGACCGTATTGCAAATGGAATTTTAGAAGCTACAAAAATGGTTAATGTGCATGTACCGGTTATTGTTCGTCTTGATGGTACAAATGCTATTGAAGCTGCTGAAATATTAAGAAATGCAAACATACCAAATGTTATTGCAGCAGATGATTTAGCAGATGGTGCAGCCAAAGCTGTAGCTGCAGCGAAAGGAGAATAATTTAGATGAGTATTTTAGTAAACAAAGATACAAAAGTTATCGTTCAGGGTTTCACAGGGAAAGAGGGTTCTTTTCATGCTGAGCAATGTTTAGCGTATGGTACGAAAATTGTTGGTGGAGTTACACCAAATAAAGGTGGTCAAGTCCATCTTGGTCAGCCTGTATTTAATACAGTTTCTGAAGCTGTTAAAGCAACAGGTGCTACAGTAAGTATGATCTTTGTTCCACCTGCTTTCGTTGCTGATGCTGTTATGGAAGCTGCTGATGCTGGAATTGAACTCGCAGTTGTGATCACTGAAGGTGCTCCAGTTCGTGACATGCAAGCTGCAAAAGCGTATGCTACTAAGCACAATATGAAAACAATCGGACCAAACTGTCCGGGAATTATTACGGCTGAAGAGTGTAAAATCGGGATTATGCCTGGCATGATTTTCAAAAAAGGAAATGTTGGTCTTATCTCTAAGTCTGGAACATTGACTTATGAGGGTGCAAACCAAGTATGTAGAGAGGGTTTTGGTATTTCTACGGCTGTTGGTATTGGTGGAGATCCAATTATTGGTCTTTCATACAAACAACTTTTGCCTCTTTTTGAAGCAGATCCAGAGACTCATGCAATCGTTATGATTGGTGAAATCGGTGGAGACTTAGAGATTCAAGCAGCTAAATTTATTAAAGAACATATCACAAAACCTGTCGTTGCCTTTATCGCTGGTCAAACAGCACCTGCTGGCAAACGTATGGGTCATGCTGGTGCTATCGTGAGTGGCGGTGCCGGAACAGCAAAAGAGAAGATGGAAGCACTTGTTGCTGCTGGCGTTAAAGTTGTTGTTTCTCCTGCTGAGATAGGTAAAGCAATCGCTGAAGTTTTAGGAAAAAAATAAGATGCTTCAAACTTTTGAGGTCAATAATATTAGATGTGGAGGTTGTGCAAACACAATCACAAAAGCTCTCGAATCCGAGGGTTTTTCGGGCATCGATGTTGACCTCTCGTGCGAGCCTCGTAAGGTAACAGTAGATATCGTTGACGAGGCGCTTGTAGCACATTTTAAAGCAATTTTAAGAAACTTAGGCTATCCTCTAGTCAATGAGGAAAATGGTTTTATAGATTCAACCACCCTTAAGGCAAAGAGCGTAGTCTCTTGTGCTATTGGAAAATTTTCGGATAACAAAAAGAAGAAATAATTAAACTTGTAAAGAAGGAGTATATATGGCATCTGCTATGACTGAATACCCAGGTAATGTACCTGTATGGGTTAATAAAGATAATTGTAAGGCATGTGATATTTGTGTATCTGTTTGCCCATCCGGTGTACTTGGTATGCGTTATGATCACACTTCAACTTTAGGTGCAATGATCTCAGTAGATCATCCTGAAGCTTGTATTGGTTGTAATGAATGTGAGCTTTCATGCCCTGATTTTGCTATTTATGTAGCTGATAAAAAAGAATATAAGTTTGCTAAATTGACAGACGATGCAAAAGAGCGTCAAGTTGCAATTGTTGCAAACAACTATATGTCACTTGACCTACAAGGAGCTAAATAATGGCAACTAGAGAAGTTATTTCAAATGGTAATGAATTGTCAGCATTAGCTGCGAAAGATGCGGGATGTAAATTTTTTGCTGGTTACCCAATTACACCATCGAGTGAAGTAATGCACGAGATGTCTGACTTAATGCCAGAAATCGGTGGCGTATGTATACAAATGGAAGATGAGATTGCCGGTGTTGCAGCTGCAATCGGTGCTGGAATGGCTGGTGTTAGAACAATGACAGCTACTTCAGGCCCTGGTATTTCTCTTAAAGCTGAAAATTTAGGTCTTGCTCAAATGACTGAAGTACCATTGGTTGTTGTAAACGTTATGCGTGGTGGTCCATCAACTGGTCTTCCAACTCGTGTTTCTCAAGGTGATGTTAGACAGGCAAAAAATCCTTCACATGGAGATTATCGTTCTATCACTTTATGTGCTGGTTCTTTAGCTGAATGTTATACAGAAACTGTAAGAGCATTCAATCTTGCTGATAGATTTATGCAACCTGTTTTCGTACTTCTTGATGAGACAATTGGTCACATGCACGGAAAAGCTATGCTTCCAACAGAAGAGGAAGTTGCAGCGGGTATCGTTCCTCGTAAAACTTTTGATGGAGCTCCTGAAGATTACCTTCCATATGAGTGTGAAGCAGATCAACCAGCGGTACTTAACCCAATGTTTAAAGGTTATAGATACCACTTTACTGGTCTTCATCATGATGGTAAAGGTTTCCCAACTGAAGAGATCGAAACTTGTCGTAAACTGATTCAACGTCTTGAAGATAAAGTTATGATGCATACAGATGAGTTAGAACTCAATGAAGAGTTTATGCTTGATGATATGACTGGTGCTGATGGTGAAGTTCTTATTATTGCTTATGGTTCAGTTTCTCTTGCAGCAAAAGAAGCTATAAGACATTTAAGAGCAGCAGGAATCAAAGCAGGATTATTTCGTCCAATTACTTTATGGCCAAGTCCAGCTGAATCTATTAAAAAATATACAGATTTGATTAAAAATGTACTTTGTGTTGAGTTAAATATTAGACAATACACAGAAGAGATAGAGCGCGTTTCTGGAAGATTAGATTTAGAAGGGCTATATAAAGTTAATGGCCGTCCAATTTCTCCAAATGAAATCGTAAATAAAGTTAAGGAGGTATTCTAAGATGGCATTTAATTATGATAAGTATTTAAGACTTGAAAAAATGCCAACACTTTGGTGTTGGGGATGTGGTGATGGTGTTATTTTAAAAGCTTTCGTAAGAGCTATTGATAAACTTAACATCAATCCAGATGACGTCTGTGTTGTTTCTGGTATTGGATGTTCTGGAAGATTCTCTTCTTATGTAGATTTCAATACAGTGCATACAACTCACGGTAGAACAGTTGCGTTTGCTACTGGTATTAAACTTATGAATCCAGATAAATATGTTATTTGTGTTGCAGGTGATGGTGATGCTTTAGCAATTGGTGGTAATCATACAATCCATGGTTGTAGAAGAAATATTGATATTACTATGATTATTATCAATAACTTTATTTATGGTCTTACAAATTCTCAGACAAGTCCGACAACACCACAAGGGATGTGGACTGTTTCTCAAAAGTCTGGAAATATAGATCCAACTTTTAATGCAACAGATTTAGCAATTGCTTCAGGTGCATCATTTGTAGCACGTGAGACAATGCTTGATCCTAAAAAACTTGAAAAAGTTTTCGTTAAAGCACTTGAACATAGAGGTTTTGCTTTCTTGGATATTATGTCTAACTGTCATATTAACCTTGGCCGTAAGAACAAGATGGCATCTGCTATGGAAAACTTAGGATGGATCGACAGTATTACTACTCCACTGAAAAAGTGGGAAGCACTTCCTGAAGAAGAAAAGCTTAACGTTTTCCCTACAGGTATCTTAAAAGAAGACAAAATAGTTCGTGAGTATTGTGATATGTACCAAGATGTTATCGATTTCCATCAAGGTAAACGTAAAACGATCACTCAAGACGATTTTGCTAAAAAGATATAAGGAGACACAATGGCTAGAAACTTAATGAGATTTACAGGTGTTGGTGGACAAGGTGTTCTTCTTGCTGGGGAAATTTTTGCAGCTGCAAAAATTAAAGCTGGCGGAGAAGGTTTAAAAACTGCAACATACACATCGCAAGTTCGTGGTGGACCAACTGTTGTTGATATTACTCTTGATGATGAAGAAATATTTTATCCTTATGCAAATGAGGGTGAAATTGATTTCATGCTTTCTGTTGCACAAGTGAGCTATAACTCATTTAAAAGTGGAGTTACACCGGGTGGAACGATCGTTGTTGATCCTAACCTTGTTCATCCATCAGAGCAAGATAGAAAAACATGGAAGATCTATGAGATTCCAATTATTACAATAGCAAAAGAAGAGGTTGGTAATGTTATTACTCAATCTGTTGTTGCTCTTGCAATTGCAAATACTATGCAAAATGCTATTGATAAACAAATTCTTGTAGATACTATGCTTTCAAAAGTACCCGCAAAAGTTCATGCTGCGAATTTAAAAGCTTATGAACTTGGTGAAAAATACGCTAATGAAGCAATGGGTAAATAATATAACTCATTAAATCTTCAAAGTAGTCCCTTCGGGGAAACTACTTCTTTTATACTTTTATACTCTCCCAAAAAAAATCTACATGCTTTTCAAATTGACTTGAAAGATTCGATGTCGAAAGATTATCTATTCGTAGTAAAGTTACATGCAAACGTAAATAAAAAAGTGGGGCGATAAATTCATGTGCCATTAAAATTGGATCAGAAGATCGAACAATTCCATTTTGCATTAGTGTGAAAAATATGCCAGAAAGCACCTTAATATTTTTATTATGAAACTCATTTAAAAATCCTTCCCTTAATACTTTATTTTGTAAAAGCTCAATCATCAATATTCTAAACAAACTTTCTTGTGTTTTATCAAACGTAACTAACTTATATTCTGTTACAAATTTTTGTAAATATGATTTTGGATTATTGAGCTGAGCAGAAGTCAGAGTAGGGCTATCATCATTATTAAAAGGTGAATTAAATATCTCCGATGCTACACAAAGAAAAATATCCTCTTTATTTTTAAAATGGTTATACAGCGCACTCTCTCGAATACCAACTGCAGAAGCTATCTTTCTTACAGAAGCATTCTTATATCCAAGCTCTGAAAACAGTTTCATCGAAGCATTAGTGATCTTCTCTTTTGTAGATAATGTTTGATTTGAGTCACTATTTTCTGGCATTGAAGCCTCCTTACATGTAAGCTATATGAACAAACGTTCTTTATTTTAAAATTATATATGAACAACTGTTAATATATTCTTATAGAAAAAAAGAACAGTTGTTCATATCCACATCAAATATTAGACTTATCCTTTTTTAGTTATTATTTCGCAGGTACAACGAGTTGATGCTTGATTTATTTCAAGAGGAAAGTCTGGGCTACCGTAAGACAGGGTTCCATTTAACGAATGGCCGCAGTAATGCGAGGGAAAGTGCAACAGAGAATAGACCGCCATTTTTAGGAATGGTAAGGGTGAAACGGCGGTG
>CAISHH010000024.1 GCA_903885085.1 uncultured Campylobacterales bacterium | reverse complement strand
GGAAAAGAGAAAAAATGCGAAGGATTGATAATCCCTCTTCTTCGAAAATGAATACTATCTTTATAACATCACTTAAAATATTTAACAAATAGTAATGAAATTACCAAAAATAATTCTGTTTCCGTTTTCCAGATCAGATAACGAAGTGACCACAATATCGTTGATCGCATCCAGCAAACCGTGTTTTTTGAACACGTAACAGCGCATAACAGTCAAGGTGATACATACTTTTTCATCTTTACTCGTTTTTAGCTATTTTTAAACCGAATATTGACCGCTATGCTTTCAAGTTTTTTTCAACCACCCATTAACATATTGAACAATGAAAAAGCTTCTTCTTCTTTTTTGTGCTCTTCTTTCCTTCGGAATCTCTACAGCTCCAGCCTATGCATACGATTCTTATGTCAGTGGCAATGTTGGATGGACGTTATCTAACGATCTTAACATCAAGGACACCAATGACCACATCGTCATAAAACTCCCTCTCAAGAAAGGCGTGAGTGTACTGGCTGCTCTTGGCTCCAGATCAGAAAATGTCAGACTTGAAGGTGAATTCGGTTATCAAACGAGAGATTTAAACTTAACCGGCCTGAATGGAAAGTGGGAAATACTGTCACTTTTAGCAAACTGCTATTATGATTTTTACACCGAGGGCATTCAACCTTACGTTACTGCAGGAATAGGAGCAGGCAGGATAACTCTCACTGATTTTTTCACGGGAGGATATCAGTATAACTGGGAAGGCTCTACAAAATTAGCGTATCAACTCGGCGCCGGTTTCGCAATTCCGATGAACAATAAAATTTCGATTGATGCGCGGTATCGGTATTTTGTGCTGAACGATGTTACTAACGGAAATGTGATCAAATATACTCCGGCAATCAGCTCCGTTCTGGTTGGTTTGAGGTTCGGATTTTAGCTTATTGTCAACAAGGGCCGCCTGAAGAGGTGGCCCTTTTCGTTTAATAACAGAAAAAATTGGCCGACGGGTTCGATCAAAAAAGCAAAAAAAAGAAAGCACATCGCGATTATTTCGCCAAAGTTATCTTTCATTTACATCAATCGTAGAATACTTTGTCGAACTACTCTGGAAGAGTGTTAAACATGAGGAAATTTATTGAAAAAATACTCCAGCTCGACAGAATTACAGCTCAAATTCAAGGAATATTTTATACTATTTAATGAGTGGCCGGATCAGTCGTTGGGCTGCAGTACGCCAAATAAGGTTTACAGAAAGCCCACGGATGAAGGTTCACCAGTTTTTGTATACAGGTTGTCGTTCACTTCAATACCCCCAAAAAACTAATATTTAAATTCAATGGACGTTTACTCTGATAATGCAATTGTACTTTCAGATTTTTTTTCGGTACAATCATCAATACCTCTACCACAGGATGATTCACTGAAACTGTTAGCGTTAGGTGTAACAAAATCTATCGCCGTTAAATCAGGGATCTCTTCAGAGACAGAAGTTAACAAAATTTTTAAAAAAGTAAATTCTGCGTTTAAGCTTTTTGGTGCCACAAGT
>CAISHH010000023.1 GCA_903885085.1 uncultured Campylobacterales bacterium | reverse complement strand
TCAAAAGTGCCTCATTTCATCTTGCTGGATAAAAAAGGTACTTTAGTGCAGTTAACCTTTATCTCCAGTGACTCTCACTGTTGCACTTATGACTTGAATTGGCGTTATCTTTCACATTGATTTTTTTAAATAATAAAAAAGCAGCAGAAGAGGCAACTATAACATTTGGACTTAAATAGTCAAATGCAGTCTCATTAGGAGTCAGTGACAACGCATTAAAATACCAACTCAAGAAAAATGTACACATAGTTGCTAATGAAAATATTATAATATATATGCGTGCAGAAAGACGCAATAGCCATTCTGTCTGCGTTAAGTAATAGCCTAAAATAAAATATCCTGACCAGCCAAAAAATCCTGATAACTTTAAATGTTGAATTACATTTATTGGATAATAAATTGTAATCGAATTAATTAATAGCCATAATGTAAAGAAATAAATTGCGAAGTTTCTATCAGAGATTAATGCAGTATAAATTACTTCAAGAATTGGTAATAATAAATAAATTCCAATCATCATATATACAAACGGCAAGTGATACATAACGGGTGCTTCGGCCATAAGCTTGAGTCCAGAAAAGAAATCCAAAGGTTTATTTGTCCAATAAGCGATCCAGAGTAAATAGATAAAACTCCAAAAAATAAGGGGAAACAATACTCTAGTAACTCTTTTACTACCCCCCCCCCATTTTTGCCTTTTACCTAATAATAACGCGCCGGATAGCATTATGAACAAAGGAACGGATACTCTCGCTAAGGAATCAATCCCATTTCCAATTAAGAATGAATCAATAGAAATTGTACGATAGTCGTAAAATACAGGTGCAGAAATGTGAATAAGGATCACGCCAAATATGGCAATTAATCGGCATATATCCATCCAGGGCAAATGTATTTCTGTGACTTGTTTACTCATTCTACAAAGCTTTTATTGTAGTAAGAATAATTTTATCAAGAGTTGCGCCAACAATAACGCCATCAATGCTTGACGCAACAACCTTAAATAATACCGCATCGTGCATCCAGTGAAGTTGAACATGCTCTTCTAGTGTTCCATTTGCTAGCGCTGCAGCAATAGAATAATCACCTACCGCTAAAATCGGTAATTTAAAATGAAACTCTGCTTCTAATAGATTATTACTATCAACTCGAACGGGTGCTGCCTTGTAGGCATGGAATGTATTTCCTCCTATTAATGGCTGACCCAGTCGGTCCTTTATAATAAATCCAACGATCGGCATATTGATATCATGTATTGCCTGCGCAACGATTCGAACCGCTACTTGTTGCCCACCTTCACAGACTGATAATTCGCTATCTTGCGAATCGGTAAATTCGACTCGGGTGATTTTTGCATCCCCTGTACCAAATCCAGCCGAAGCAATATTAAAACCGAAAGATTCTATGTGTTGAATACCTAATGGAAGTGTTTTATCTTTTTGCTGGACAACTTTTTGCTCAATGATTTCATCCTCAGAAACAATTATTTGCTTTGATTTTTGCATCTCTGCATCAACATCAGGTATGATTTCTTTTACCGTTAAATTACCGCCTGTACTATGCTGCATGTATTGTTGCGCGAAGTATTTTTCACAAACATCTTTAGATGTTCCAGCATCACGAATCATCCCATTTTCCAACCATATGGCTTGATCGCAAAAAGCAGTAACTGCCGCTAAATCATGACTTACAAATAAGATCGTTCCATTTTCTTGAAATTTACGGAGGAAACGCATACATTTTTGAGCAAAAAAAGCATCGCCAACAGATAATGCTTCATCAATAATAAGGATATCAGCATCTACATGTGCAATTACCGAAAAAGCTAGACGAGCTTGCATTCCACTAGAATACGTTTTAACGGGTTGATCAATAAACGCTGCAAGTTCCGAAAATTCAACTATCTCATGGAAACGATCTTCGATGGTTGATCGTTTTAATTCAAACAAGCTGGCGTATAGATAAATATTTTCTCGTCCACTAAATTCCGGGTTAAAACCAGAACCAAGTTCAAGAACAGCTGCTATTTTTCCCTTAATATCGATTTTCCCACTGGTGGGCGTCAAGGTACCTGTCAACAATTGAAGAAGTGTACTTTTTCCTGCACCATTTCGTCCAATTATTCCAACTGATTGCCCTTTCAACACATCAAAGGAAACATTTTGTAAAGCTATAAAGTTTCGAAAATAATTTTTATGCCGTCCAAAAAGTATCTGCTTTAGCCTATCGCGAGGATTGTCGTAAATATGATAATCTTTTTCCAGATTCGTTACGTGAATTACTATTTCTAATTTCATTTCATTATTCATACGACATCCGCAAAACCTGGTCTAACAGCTCGAAAAAAACTCAAGCCAATCCAACAAATTAGTCCACTAACTCCTGCGTAAATTAATAATCCCATAAAATTTGGTAGAACACCATCGATCATAACCAATCTGCTTTGTTCAACAATAAATGTTACAGGATTAAGCATAATGAGATTAGTCGCCCATGATGGCAATTTATCCAATGGATAAAGAACTGGTGATAAAAACATAAGTGCTTGAGTAATGATCATAGTAATCTGTGCAATATCTCTAATATAAACGCCTAGAGCACTAAGGAACCATGTTATTCCCAATAAGCAAAGAATAAATGGCACAATCACAATGGGTAAAAATACCATAGTCCAATGAAGGGATCCATTAATTATTAAAGCGATTGCTGACCATGCAATAACACTTAAAAATAAGTTGAATATTGCCGTTCCAATTGGAACCCATACTAATAATTCAAGAGGGAAAACCACTTTCTTCACAAAATTAGGGTTAGAAGTAATTAAAATCGGAGCCCTATTAACAGTTTCAGCAAAAAAAGTAAACACAATTAGACCAGGAAATAGTATCAGAGCAAAGCCTGTAACGCCCTCTACTCCAGGCCACCTTGATGGTAAGAAATAGCCAAAAACAATTGTGTACATAGCTAAGGTTAAAAGTGGTGTCAGTAAAGGCCACAACATTCCTAGCATAGAACCTTTATAGCGTACATCTATGTCACGTTTAATTAGCTGCATAATCAGATCAAAATAACGAAAGTGCGCCATTGCAATGCTAAACTTCATTAAACTGTTTCCTGAATATTTAGAAACTGGAAGAATGATTCTTTCATGCGCTCCAACGTAAAATCACGCATAAAACAAGATGTACCATTGGAAGTTACTTTGCCGTAATATTCTGTATCATTTATCACGTATTCTAATTGTCTAAGGACATCAGACGGGTCTAATGACTCACAAAGATATCCCGCTTCATGCTGTTTAATATATTTTGCAGGTGACGAATAAGCTGGTGCATGACAAAAAATAGGCCGTCCCGAAGCAAAATAGGTAACTAGTTTTGATGGGAAACTGTTGCTTGATTCTTCCCTGAAGTTTTCTGAAAACCAATAAGGCATATAGAGTAAATCCGATTCAGATAACAAGCGAATTGCTTCTTCTTGGCTACGCCAACCAAGATATTCAAAATTACTTGGAGACTGTGTAAAGGACTGAAAACTTCCTCCCATGACTCGGATACGTATTCTTTTTCCTGAAATTATCCAGTTCGTTTGATTTAACGCATGAATTAAACAATCCCATTCAGCCTGCGCATAAAATTGCCCAGCCATTGCAATAATAAACTCATCGCCAGAGTGGGGTCTAGTCGCTGAATCTAATGCAAATTCACGCGGTAAGCCGGCGATCACTGGTTGATTATGTACTCTATATTGACTCGAGTATGACTCTGACATTGCCCAAGATGCCGTTGCGCATGATGTACTATCACGAATTACCCTATTAAACTCACCAAGTAAGCGTCGCTGAGTGATACCGTCAATTCTATTGGCTCGTAACCACCAACCAAATGGATCCCAAACTTGCGTGAGAAGAGGCAACTTTAATGTTCCAGAGAGCTGGCGTGCGAGACGAACCATCGTTTGTCCTTGTAGCACTACCCAAATCGTATCCACTTGCTGTTTTTTCGCAAAAGCAACTATCTGCGGCAATAGCTCATACTTTACACGTACGGATTGTATTAATTCAAACATAAAAGCGGATAAGTCACCTGCTTTACGTGGAAAAATTCTCACTGAGGATTCTCGAGGTTTTTTCAAGATCAACTTAGGAATTGATTCTAACTCCTCAGGAATTTCTGGATTTAGTGAAGCATTCACCACTGCACATATCGCAATTTGTTCAGCTGGTAAAAAACTAACCAAACGATCTAATACCAAGCCTGCTGTAAAATTTTTACATGGCGGTATATCTGTTAAAAGTAATATTTTCATTTTTCTGCAACAATTTTGTAAACTTCTGCCAAACGTTTAGCGTACATGTCATCACTATAATGTAATTCTGCCATCATACGACCTTTTTGGCCTCGCTCTTCACGCTCAGCTGGATTATTGATTAAGTGCTGAAGTGCTTGAAACAATGCTTCACTATCATGCATGGGGACGGATATGCCAACATCCGGAGCAAAAGTAACCTCTGGCAACGACGTACCATCAAAGACGATGACAGGCTTACCGCACGCCATGGCTTCAATGGCCATGACACCAAATGCCTCTACAATAGATGGCATCAAAAATATATCTGAGGCTATAAATGCATCTCGTGCAAGTTCTTCATCATTGATCCAGCCCAGTTCAACCAGTTGAAAACGACCTTCAAAACGCTTTAGCAAACCCTTACTATTGAACGTCAAGAGACATATTGGCTGTTTTGAAGTGATACGTTCAAGCGCCTGCAGAATATAAGGTAGCCCTTTGAATTGATTATCTACAGCTCTAAAACAAATAACCAGTGCATCATCAGGAATTCCAAACCGTTTTCTTGCATCTGGTGAAGCTACCGGAGAAAAAAAGTTCAAATCCAGTCCAAAAGGAACCTGATGAATATCGACATCCTCAAATAGAGGAGAAGCCTCAACCATGTCACGCATCCATTTTGAAGCTACGATAACATCGAACTTTGATTTCTTATAAGCTCTCCGCTTGTAGTTAAACAAAAAGCGAGTAGTATCCATCAGCAATGGGAAATGTATTCCTAGATCAGGACAGCTTCCACATCCAGTCATCCAACGTTTACACTCAAACGGATAAACGCAATGCCCAGTCATTGCCCATGGATCATGCAGTGTCCAAACGGTTGGCTTTTGCTCGGTAATCTTTGGTAGATCCGACATACTGAGATATCCTGAATGAATAATATGAAGATGAAGAACATCCGCTTCCTTGAAAGCTGGCATCTTCATCATCTGAGCTGCATGCGGATACAATACTGACTGCAGGGATGCCACACGTTCGACACGATTTACGAATTTATTGATTTTTCTCGTCCAACTGCCCTCAAAAGTTAGTACTTCAGGGTTTTGTGTATCTTTTTCCCAAATTAGATGACGAGATTCGATATCATACTTCTTTAAAAGGGGCGTTATAGACAACCCATTAAATCTTCTTCCTGGAGATTCATATCCATTGACTTGCAAAACTTTCATCGAAAAATAGACCTTGTTTTCAAAATAAATTTTCGTAATAAACTATTTGCAATAATTGCTTCACGTCGATTTAAATCACTTTCAAGAGCACGAAGGTTTGTCTCATGATTAGCCAACTGTGATTCTTTTTCAGCAACCCATGCTTCACGTCGATTTAAATCACTTTCAAGAGAACAAATGCCTAAGTTTTGAAGAAATTCTGGTTTCCAAGCAGGCAAAGGATAATTAAATAAATCTCGGACTAGTGGCATGCCTAATCCACTTGAAACACAAATAATAGAGTTAGGCGGGGTCTCATCTAAGCGATCCAGTGTCGTTACACCATCTAAGCCCTCATAAAGAAACTCTTTATTAGAATAATTCTCAAAATGACCTTCTTGAATCCAATGAACCGTATGATGAATATTTCCTTCTGGCTCATTAAATGGAACATTCACCATCAAACGTTTATGACAAACAACTTTTAATGCAAAATTCAGCCCATCTACCACATGTTCAAGTGCATGACGTGAAATAACATAGTCAAATTGTTGGGAATTGCTCACAAATGCTTCAGCATCATCATTGATGTATTCGATATTATATGCAAAATAATTTTCTTTTGCATATTGAATTGATTCAATACTAGGATCAATTCCGACTATTTTCACACCTAAAATACTGCTTAGCATAAATGTACCGTGCCCAGTACCACAACCTATGTCTAAAATTCTAATATCAGAGTTTAACCAACTAGGATTAGCAAGGATATCAGACTCAATAATTTTACGAAAGAACTGATAACTGCTCTTATGACGAACAATTTCTGCTCGGTCATGAGTTTCACCTGGAACTAAGCGTTCTCCATCATTATAAATTGCATCTAATATTTTATTATTTGTTGTCACTTGCTTTCCTTCTATTGTTTTTTATTCAATGTGTTTTAAATAGACCAAACAGTCCGATTTACGAAATCTGTATAACTCAAGACAACTCGAAGTACTTTCTTGGATACTGAAGCTCCCTCATAATCGGGGACCATTCGAAATTGTCTTTCAATCTTGTTATGCTGCTGAGTCACTACTCTGACTGCATCCAAAACCCTCTCAGCTTTGAGACCGCTCATAATAAGCACTCCCTCATCCATCCCCTCTGGGCGCTCATGGGCGTTGCGAATCGTTACTGCGGGTAAATTCAACAACGAAGCCTCTTCTGTGATGGTACCGCTGTCAGATAACACGCAGAATGCTTCCATCTGCAATTTGATATAATCAAAGAATCCAAATGGTTTGAGAAACTGTATACGAGAGTCTAGCCCTTCGATACCCAATTTTTCTAGCCGCTGTCTTGTCCGTGGGTGTGTAGATACGATAACAGGCATTTCATACTGTTTTACCAAAGCTTGAAGCGTATCCATCAGGTCTTGTAGGTTTTCTGGGGTATCAACATTTTCTTCGCGATGGGCACTGAGCAAGAAATAACGTTGCGGCTCAAGGTTGAGACGCTCAATTACTGTTGATGCTGTAATCTTCGGCATATAGTATTCAAGGACTTCTTGCATATGAGAACCCGTTTTAATAATACGATCGGCCGGAATCCCTTCTGCAAGTAAATAGCGTCTTGCGTGCTCTGTGAGAACCATGTTTATGTCGCTCAAGTGATCCAACACCTTACGATTAAGCTCTTCTGGAACACGCTGGTCAAAACAGCGATTTCCTGCTTCCATGTGAAATACAGGAATTTTACGACGTTTGGCTGAGATGACGGAAAGACAAGAATTTGTATCGCCATAAAGCATAACTGCATCAGGTTGCTCTTTTTCAAACACTTCGTCTGCTTTTTCGATAACGCGCGCAATGGTTTGTGCAGCATTGCTACCCACTGCTTCAAGAAAATAATCCGGTTTGCGGATACCAAGATCATCGAAGAAAACTTGATTAAGTTCGTAGTCAAAATTTTGACCGGTATGAACCAAAATGTGATTAGTATACTCATCAAACTCAGCGATTACACGCGCCATCTTAATGAGCTCTGGCCGCGTACCGACGATCGTCATAACCTTAAGCATTCAGCTGCTCCTGAATAAAACTGAGCTTTAATAAAAGATTTTTTACACCTTCTACATCCAAGCGATGGGTATTATGGGATGTATAATCATCCATTGCGGAGAGTTTGACATCCCCTTCCACATAAAATTCAGCATAATTTAGATTGCGATTATCAGCAGGAATCCGGAAATAATTCCCTTCATCATTCGCCTTAATCATCTCTTCTCGGGATATCAACGATTCATACAGCTTTTCTCCATGTCGAGTTCCAATGATTCGTGTTGGTGAATCAAAATGAAATAATTCTTTTAGAGCCTGAGCCAATACTTCTACTGTAGAAGCGGATGCTTTTTGTACAAAAATATCCCCTTGATTGCCATTTTTAAATGCATAAAGTACTAAATCAACAGAGTCTTCCAAAGACATAAGAAAACGAGTCATAGCTGGATCGGTGATAGTTAATTGCTTTGCTGCTTTTATCTGATCAATAAATAGGGGAATAACCGAACCTCGGGAAGCCATTACGTTTCCATAACGTGTTGCACACAGTATTGTTTCCCCTTCTGATTGCATTCTGGCCTTGGCAATCATGACTTTTTCTGCCATAGCTTTTGACATACCCATCGCATTGATAGGGTAAACTGCTTTATCGGTACTCAACACAATGACACGTTCTACATTTCTTGCTATCGCAGCATTGATCACATTTTCAGTGCCCAAAACATTCGTTCGAACTGCTTCCATTGGATAAAATTCACACGATGGAACCTGCTTTAATGCCGCTGCATGAAAAACATAATTCACGCCTTTCAAAGCTTCAAAAAGGCTCTCGTAGCTACGAACATCACCAATATAAAACTTTAGTTTAGGATGATTAATCGAGATACGCATATCTTCTTGTTTTTTTTCATCACGACTGAAAATTCGGATTTCTCTTATATCCGTTTCCAAAAAACGCTTGAGAACAGCATTTCCAAATGAACCTGTTCCGCCTGTGATTAATAAAATTTTATTTGCGAACATAAAAGCCCTTGAATTGTGAATTGTGAATTGTGAATTATCTCAAAAATCACCTTAAAAACACGACTTTAACCTAAAGTGAACGTGATTTTTTAATATTTCTCTACAACACAATCTAGATTTTTACTTTACTGTAATATTACCAAACCAAAATGTCAATGGTATGACATTTTTAATAATAGCTATGCGCATTCTAGCGCCCACTTATCAAAAGCGATCATTATGATTTTAATTCATCTTCTACATCACAGATAACTATTTTGTCGCGCTATTTAAGTTAAATTGATTACATACTTCGATTATCTCTTTAATCTCACGTTTTTTTGTCTCATCACTACTCATATTTAACGTTCATTAATTCAAGAACGAGTCAATGCTGGACTTGCAGTCGCAAAAAAAAGGATATATCGGCGGACGTCCACTAGCAATACTTCAAGAAAAAGTCAAAGCTATTTTAAATGTAGCAGTATGTCGAATGTTTCAAGTAAGCAGTCAATGTTGATTGATATGTCAAACCATAAAGTCTAATCAATATTCTCATCCACCCAAATAATGCTGAGTAATATCAGCTCTATTATGTTTCATCTCCCAACTGACACCCTGCAGGGATTGCTCATATGTGTAACCTGCTTTGGCATACTCCATCAGTCGTCTTTGTGCAAAATTCCATCTTAGTCCATGAGATGCTTCTCTTGTAAAATCTGGCGTAATGAAAAAAACGAGAGGCTGAATTATCGTTTTTTATTATATTGATCCAAAAATTCATCTATCAGTTTTACCTTCCTTTTTTTAACCAATCCCTGATGTAGTTTTATGAGCTTTTTGAGGTGTGAGAATACTCCACCATCTAAAGCATTGGTTGTATTTGGCATGTTGAACTCTTTATAATTTTTGTAGGTAAATAAATATGGAAGATTGGTTGAGAGACTCCGATATGCAGCGACGAGCTTGGCATGTGTAGATACAGGTTTTCCGGTGCTAGGGTTAATGGTATTCTCTTCTAAAAATGTTTTGTGTTTACTGTGCCACTGGGATAAAGCATCGGTAAATCTAGATTGTGATGATGTTGGGATTCGCCTGCATAGTTTAAGTAGTTCAATGGATGCTTCTAACTTCGGTCTGCTTGTCAGATAGCGTTTTATGATGGCTACTTGGTGGAAATGACACATTTGCACTGGAATATTACCAAAAGCTTTTGCAACGCCTCTCTTGCCATCTATAGTGACACCTTGAATCACAAAACCTTGCTCAGTCAGTTCTTCGACTAACTGCTTGTAATCGTTGGCGGTTTCCGTATCGATGTGTTTACACGCCACAATCTTATCGTTCAGAACATCCTTAAATACGAGTGTTCCGAGCCTATCCGATTTCTTACCGTAAAAAGTAGCGTCGGCAACTATGGTGATTACAGAAGGATTTATTTGTCGTGCTTGAGGTTCAAAGGCATCGAGTTGCTTCTTGATCCAAGGGATACTACGGTCATATTTGAGTGAAAGTTGTTTGAGGGTCTGCTTGCCTAAAAGATACTCGTTAAAAAGCTTTTTGGATAGTCTATCAGGTCTTCGAATAGATGAAAAATTATGCTCACATTTAGAACATTTATAGCGTTGGATTTCTCTCTGAAAACCGTTCTTTTTGACGTCTAAACTTTTACACTTTGGGCAACTTTTACCGCTTTTTTAAAACTCATTTTAGATAATCCTTTTCAAACCCGCATGGTAGCGAAGTTTTCCAAGGGTTTCAGCCTCTCGTTTTTTTCATTACGCCTCAATATCTAATACACCGTGTAAAAAGAGTTCTCGCCACATAATGACAAAGGATGAAAATGGATTCCAGTGTAATAAAAACTCATACCCTTTTGGAATTTTGTCTTCAGGATACATTACTGGAGTTGCATAGAACATCAACATCATAAATAACCCGATGATTCTTTCCATATCTCTAAAAAAAAGATTAATAGAGCCGAGTAGTAATCCCCATCCATAAAGAAAGAACGCGGTAATGATAAAAAGAAGCGGAAATCCTATCAACCACATGGCAGAGGGGATAATGCCATAATAAAGCATGAAAGCGATGATGACAGGTATGGCAAATACGAAGTTGAATCCTTCACTGAAAATCATAGCAATAGCTAAAAAATGGCGATCAAATTTTACTTTTTTAATCAGCCCGGCATTGCCTACAAAGAGCATTGTCCCGAGTGAAAAACTGTTGGCCAGCCATTGCCAGACAAACAACCCACTGACTAGAAAGAGATCATAATGCGGAACATCAATTCGCATAACCGTTTTAAAGACAAAATAAAAAATAAGTGCCATAAATAGAGGATTCATAACTGACCACAAATACCCTAGGTAACTATTTTTATAGCGTATTTTTATCTCTTTTTTTACTAGCTCGATAAGTAAATCTTTTTGATAGGTTTTTATCATCGTTTAAAATCATCCTCAATACGAACAATATCATCTTCACCCGTGTATTCACCCACTTGCGCTTCTATGAGAACCACAGGGATTATTCCCTCATTTGCCAAGCGATGTGCTTCACCCATCTTTATATAAGTGGATTCATTTGGACGTATAAGCCTTGTCTCTTCTCCTACTGTCACGGTTGCTGTTCCGCTCACAACGATCCAGTGTTCATTTCTATGAAAATGTTTTTGCAAAGAGAGACGTTTACCTGGTTTGACTTCGATGCGCTTGATCTTATATCCTGCAGAATCTTCGAGTACTGTATAGGTTCCCCAAGGTCTATGTCCTGTGAGGTGGATGTTGTGAAGTTCACTTTTTTGTTCTTTAAGCTTTTCTACCACTTTTTTTACTTTTTGAGAGGAGCCTTTTTTAGAGATCAACAGAGCATCCCCCGTATCTACGATGATACAATCCTCAATATCTATTGTCGCGATCTTTCGCTCACAGCCATAAATGAGATTGTTTTTAGAATCTATACTAATGTGATTTTCATTTGCTGTATTGCCAAATATATCTTTTGGTAGTTCATCATAAAGTGCATCAAAGCTTCCCACATCACTCCATGCGATGTCTGATGGAACTACTTTTACTTTATCACTTTTTTCCATCACAGCGTAGTCGATACTCTCCTCTGGGATAAGGACCATATCATCATGTTTGATTCTTATGATGTTCTCTTTATTGGCGTTCTCATACGCATCTTTACATGTAAGATAAATTTTTGGAGCGTAAGTTTGGAGTTCCTCTAAAAAGACACCTGCTTTAAATAAAAACATCCCGCTGTTCCAGTAGTAGTTTCCAGCTCCAAGATAGGATGTTGCTGTATCAAAATCTGGTTTTTCATGAAAAGCTTTTACGCCAAACGCTTCCTCTTTATCCGCTTCGATATACCCAAAGCCAGTCTCAGCAAATGTCGGTTTGATACCAAAGGTCACAAGTTTATCCTGGTTTGCCAGCTCTTTAGCTATCTCAACTACTTTTTGATATCCTGCTTCATCTTTGATAAGGTGATCTGATGGCGTAACTAAGACGATCTCATCACTTTTTAGTGCCATACACGCCAAAGCAATAGCAGGAGCTGTATTTTTACCAAGTGGTTCTAAAAGGTAAGAGTTATTTGTTAAAGAAAGCTCTTCTAGCTGGTCGGTCGCTAAAAAATATTGTTCTGCGTTTGAAACAATAAACTGTGCATCACAGAGTCTAGAGTTTCGCATCACAGTAAGTTGAAAAAGAGATCTATTCGAAAAAAGTTTGACAAACTGCTTTGGCATCAAAGTACGGCTTATCGGCCAAAGACGTGTACCGCTTCCGCCGCAAAGAATAATATTTGTCATAAAGATCCCCCCCCCTATCAAAAATGATATAGAGCCGCACTGGTGTTAATTTTTGTTTTATCTTTAAAACAATTAGTTAACGGAATGATAACAAAATATATCTTTATTTTCTATAAACTTTATACTAGTTGTACTCTATATAGTATACTTCCCCAAATACCACTCCACAGTCTTAACAATCCCAGTGTCAAATGTCTCATCAGCTTTCCAGCCGAGTTCATTTTCTAGTTTTGTCGCATCTATGGCGTAGCGTCTGTCATGCCCTGCTCTGTCTTCTACGAAAGTGATAAGCTCTTTATAACTTTTTGCAGCTGGAACTTTTTGATCTAGTATGGTTGTGATGGCATCTACTATCTGAAGGTTAGTTCTCTCATTTCTTCCACCGATGTTATAGACTTCACCGCTTTTGCCTGTATGGTAAACAATGTCAATCCCTTTACAGTGGTCAAGTACATAAAGCCAATCACGAATGTTTTTACCATCTCCATAGATCGGGATAGGATTGCCTTTGAGAGCATTTCTAATAATAGTCGGGATCAGTTTTTCATCATGCTGTTTTGGACCATAGTTGTTTGAACAGTTTGTGATAACTGTATCCATACCATATGTCTCTTGGTAACTTCTAACAATCATATCACTTGAAGCTTTACTCGCACTATATGGAGAGTTTGGAGCGTAAGGTGTGTTTTCTGTAAAAAGATCATTTGGATCAAGAGAAAGTGTTCCATACACTTCATCAGTTGAGATATGATGGAATCTACATCCTTGATACCCTGGCTTACATGTAAAAGGTTTTTCCATCCAATATTTGTATGCAACATCTAAAAGTGTAAAGGTTCCATTGACGTTTGTTTGTACAAACACTCCTGGATTTTTGATGGAGTTATCTACATGAGATTCTGCTGCGAAGTGAATGACACCTTTGATGTCATATTCGTTAAAGATAAACTCTACAAGCTCACGGTTGCAGATGTCGCCTTTTATAAACTTATAACGAGGATTGCCTTCGCATTCTTTGAGGTTTTCTAGGTTTCCTGCATAAGTTAAAAGGTCTAGATTTATTAAGTTATACTCTGGGTATTTCTCTAAAAAGTATGGAACGAAGTTAGAGCCTATGAAGCCTGCTGTTCCTGTAAGTAAAATTGATTTCATTATCTTCTCTCTCCTAAAGTTTTTAAACACTCATCCAAAGAGTCTTTCCAATATGGAATGGTGATGCCAAATTCTTGTTTTATCTTTGATTTATTAAGTAGGCTGTAGTGTGGACGAGTCGCGGGTGTCGGATACTCTTTTGTCTCTATCGGGTTTATCTGACAATCGAGTTTTGCCATACGCATGATCTCTTTTGCAAAGTCATACCATGAAAGTACACCCTCATTTGAGTAGTGGTAAATCTTTGGTTTTTCGTTTTTAATGTTTGGCAATATCTCTAAAATTGCTCGTGCCAAGTCTCTTGCATAAGTAGGCGTTCCTACTTGATCATAAATCACACCGAGTTGCTCTTTCTCACGTCCAAGGCGTAGCATCGTTTTTACAAAGTTTGCTCCAAAAGCGCTATATACCCATGAAGTACGAATGATGATAGAGTTTGCAGGACCTACATGTAAGAGTGCTTTTTCACCATCAAGTTTGGTTTGTCCATAAACGCCATTTGGTGCAGTTGCATCCTCTTCTGTGTAGGGTTTATAGTTTTTCCCATCAAAGACATAGTCCGTTGAGATGTGGATAAGTTTGATGTTTTTTTGCTTACATGTAAGGGCAAAGTTCTTTACTGCAAGATGATTTATCGCATCCGCGTTTTGCTCATCGGATTCTGCTTTATCTACTGCTGTATAAGCCGCACAGTTGATGATGACATCTATCTTATTTAACTCTACGAAGTTTTCTATAGCCTTTGCATCGCCGATATCCAAAGAGGTTCTATCTGTAAAAAAGAAGGTATATGGGTAGCTACCATGTAAGGCTTTTATCTCACTTCCAAGCTGACCGCTTGAGCCTGTTACTAGTATATTATTCATAGTAGTTCACACCAAATGCAAACAGATCATTTGCTTCAGAGAGTTTTGGCTGGACTTTATCTTTTGCAGAAAGATTGAGCTCTTCGTGTGCTACTTGCCACTCAATATTTAAAGCTGCATCATCAAATGCTATGCCTCTATCACACTCTGGAGAGTAGTAATTATCTACTTTATAAGCAAAGACCGTATCATCTTCAAGCACCACAAATCCATGAGCGAAACCTCTTGGAACTAACATCTGTTTTTTATTTTCGCTACTTAGTTCCACGCTTACATGTAGGCCAAAAGTTGGACTTCCTTTGCGGATATCTACAGCCACATCAAGCACACGTCCTTGGATGACACGGACAAGTTTCGTTTGTGCGTGTGGAGGAAGTTGGTAGTGTAGACCTCTTAAAACTCCACGGGAGCTTTTGCTTTCATTATCTTGGCAGAAGTTGATTTTGTAGCCCAAAAACTCTTCAAGTTTATCCCCGCGAAATGTCTCTACAAAGTAGCCTCGGTTGTCGCCATGCACTTGTGGTTCGATGATGATGACATCATGGATATGAGTTCTTATAAACTGCATTATTTGAGTCCTCTTGGCTGGCTTGCTCGGCGAATAAGATACTGACCATATTGGTTTTTTTTTAGAGGCTCTGCGAGTTCTAAGAGTTTTTCTTTGCTAATGTAACCCATCTCATAAGCGATCTCTTCAATACACGCCACTTTTAAAGACTGGCGGTTTTCTATAGTCTGGATAAACTGGCTGGCTTCAAGAAGTGATTCATGTGTACCAGTATCTAGCCACGCGTAGCCTCTTCCCATGAGCTCAACTTTAAGTCTTTTTTCATCAAGATAGTTTTGATTGAGGGTTGTTATCTCTAGCTCTCCGCGTTCACTTGGCTTAACCTCTTTTGCTTTTGCTACGACATCATTTGGATAGAAATAAAGTCCAACCACTGCATAGTTACTTTTTGGATTTTGTGGTTTTTCCTCTATTGAAGTGACATTGCCTGCTTCATCAAACTCTGCAACTCCATAACGTTCAGGATCGCTAACGTAGTAGCCAAATACCGTCGCTTTATTCTCCTCTTGAGCGCTTTTAACACTTTGAGCTAGAAGTTTTGAAAGGCCATGTCCGTGAAAAATGTTATCACCCAAAACAAGACATGCGTCATCACCAGCTAAAAACTCTTCTCCTAGTAAAAAGGCTTGAGCAAGTCCATCGGGTGAAGGTTGTACAATATAGCTAAACTGCATCCCAATATCGCTTCCATCACCTAGAAGCTCCTCAAATCTTGGAAGATCTTTTGGAGTAGAGATAATAAGCACTTCAGTGATTCCTGCAAGCATAAGCACTGAAAGTGGGTAGTAGATCATAGGTTTGTCGTAAATTGGTACAAGCTGTTTGGAAACCCCTTTTGTGATAGGATAAAGTCTTGTACCGCTTCCGCCGGCGAGAATGATGCCTTTCATTTGATTCCTTCTGGGTTTTTTGATTGAAAATTCCATGTGTCTTCACACATCTGTTTTAAAGTGCGTTTTGCTTGCCAACTTAAAAGCTCTTTTGAATTTTTAGGATCGGCGTAACATACTGCGATGTCACCCTCTCTTCGAGGCGATATTTTATAATTTATTGGCTTTTTAGATGCTTCAGCGAAAGCTTTTACAACATCTAAAACGCTATAACCTATGCCTGTTCCAAGGTTAATGGCTGTACATTGTGAACTCTTTAAAGCTTCTAATGCTTTGAGATGTCCATTTGCCAAATCAACCACATGAATATAATCACGCACGCCAGTTCCATCTGGTGTTTGGTAGTCATCACCAAAAACATTTAAAAACTCTCTTCTTCCAACTGCTACTTGAGCAATAAAGGGCATAAGATTGTTTGGAAATCCTTGTGGATCTTCACCTATTAGCCCACTCTCATGTGCGCCTACTGGATTAAAATAGCGTAAAATCATAATCTATAATGAACCCTTTTTTCAAGACCAGTAAATCAAGTTTTTTAATTCCACCTTTTTATGATACCAACGGTAACAGTTTTGCTCCTTTAGGGTCTAAATTATTCATAGCTTGATAGTAAACTTCATTTGGGGTTTTGTAGC
>CAISHH010000022.1 GCA_903885085.1 uncultured Campylobacterales bacterium | reverse complement strand
GACATTTATCTTTATCATGTAATAAGATTTTGTTGATTTATATCAGTAATACTCGCAGTTTTTCATAATCTACAATTATCAAAGAACCCTCTTTTTTTACAACTATTTTCTCTTGTTTAAGTCTTGCAATATTTCTTGAGAGTGTTTCAGGTGTGATGTTGAGTAAAGATGCAATTTTAATCTGTTTGAGTGATTTAAAGAGATCCTCATTTTCATACAAGAATCTAGCTGTTTTAGTGTAGCTGTCGGTCGTGAGGGAATAGCTAATAAAGCTCTCCAGAGCCTTGATCTTTTTTGTAAGTGATTTGATAAAAAGCATTGAGATCGCATATTTGCTCAAGAATAACTCTTTAAATTTCTCATAATCGATAAGATAAACTTCTCCATCACTTTCAAATGAACAATTTGCAGGATAGGGAAGTTCCTCAAAATTGGCGATCTCGGCTATGAGATTGGGTGCGTAAAGATTGTGTAAGACGACCTCGTTTTCTTTAAAATCATGTTTATAAAGCTTTACCATTCCACTCGCAAGAAAGTAGAGATATCGAGGTTGATCTTTGGCATAAAAAAGTATTTCACCTCTTTTACACTCTCTTTTTGTTGTTATCTTTTGAAGTTCTTTTATCTCATCTTGAGTCAGTGACTCAAAAAACCAAAAGTTTTGAAACTGCATTATTTACCATTTCTTGACGACTGTCAATCTTTTTACCGCTATTTTATGCAAAAATACAAAAAAAAGAAAGGCTAGTTATGACAATAAAAGATTTCATGACTCATCAGCATAGGGAATGTGATCAACTTTTGGTATTGGCTGAAGATGCTCTGGAAAACAAAGATTTTGAAGATGCCGCTAAGAAATATAAAGATTTTAAGGATGAAACGCTCAAACATTTTGAGATGGAAGAGGAATATCTATTTCCTTTATTTGAAGAAAAAAGCGGTATGACACAAGGGCCGACTCAAGTTATGCGAATGGAACATACACAGGCGCGGGGAGTTTTTGAAAAACTTGATTCTGCTATGGAACAAAAAGATAGCGATCGATTTTTTTCATTGAGTGAATCTTTGATGATCCTTTTACAGCAGCATAATGCAAAAGAGGAACAGATGCTCTATACGATGATTCAAAACTTTCTACAAGATGAAAATGATGCTGTTGTTGAGAAATTGATGCATTATGATTCTTAAAGAAATTTTGCTGGATGTAAGTGAGCTTGAAGCGCCGCACCCTTTGGTAAAAGGGATCGCAGCCATGAAAGATCTCAAAGAGGATGAAGCTTTGATATTTATCCATCGAATGTTTCCATGCAAACTTCAAGAGCAGATAGATATTTTAGGATTACACTCAAAAATTATCAAAAATGAAGAAAATTATTTTGAGATGAAGATATATAGATAATGTTTGGACTCACTTTAGATCAGGCTCCTCCATACAAGATACCGCTTGTTTACTATATGATAGCTACATTTTACCTTTTACTTTTATCTGGAGTTTTGTTGTTCTATGCAACGCATATCAATACAAGATATGATGCTGTTGCCATTGCTATTACGCATTTATTGACGCTTGGTTTTGTGACTCATGCGATGTTTGGAACGCTTTTTCAAATGGTTCCTGTTATCATAGGAGTATAATGAACCCCTAAAATCAAACCAGTAAAATCTATTTTTTAATTCCAAAACGCTAGAATAAAATACGGAATATATAGGGATTAAGAAATGAGCATCAAACGAAAAATATACAGTGCTGAGTTCAAAGCAAAATTGGTT
>CAISHH010000021.1 GCA_903885085.1 uncultured Campylobacterales bacterium | reverse complement strand
CAACAGCTCTTGTAGCTTCTTCTATCTCATACCAGATTCCGACATTGTTATTATGATTTTGAGGTACGGTATTGGCTAGTGAAAAACACTCATGATTGGCTACTTTATCACTAAAGTCTAAACTAGGAGTCATCTCTCCCTTGTCATAGTGGATACCGATGTAATCCATAATTTCTGTTCTCTCTCTTTCACTTAAGCGCTCTTCTGTGTGAAAAATATTTGATCTTATCCCTTTTTTTGTGAGCATCTCTCTTGTGAGATGTTCCGCACTCCAAAGCGGTGTTTTTGAAACACCTGAATACATAAGGGCAAATCCTTTATAGCAAAGCTCTTTTGTTTTTGATTTGAGTTTGGTATTGATGATCGTTGGTGCTTGGTTATTAAGATAGATATTTGTACAAGATGTTGCGGCGCCAAAAAGGTTACATGTAAGGATAGAGATAAAAAATAATAACTTAAACTGTTTCAAAAAATAAACCTTTGACTTGATGAAATATATTATAGCAATATTTTCAGAGTTCACGTTTGATTCACGCATGCTAGCTTATCATTACATCAAGACAAATAAGCGAAAGAAAAAGGAAATTAATATGAGAACTAAATTGACAATATTATTATGCGCGCCGTTACTCAGTATGAGTGTTTATGCTGGAAATATAGATGGAAATGCTGTTTTTAGCAGTATGATAGGTGCAGGCGTTGGATCGGCTGTCGGATCGGTGATAGGTGGCAGAGATGGAGCAATCATAGGCGGAGGAGTTGGCGGTGTGATAGGTGCTGCAGCGGGTTCTAGAGATAATTATTCAAGAGATGTAATATATGAAGATCATTCACGTCCTGTAGTTGTGAGAACAACAAATGTTGTGGTTCAAGACAGATACTATCGACCTGCAACAGAAGTAGCTGTATTTCACCCAAGAGATCGCAGATTTGATTATAGAAATAGATACCATTATGATAACTATAATGACAGATATTATGGTGAACATAACAGAGACTATAACGATCACGATAGACATGATGATAGATATGACAGAGATCACCGTTAAGTAGAGGGCACTATCAGCTTATATTTGTAATATTAAGATAAAATCATATCTATAAATATACTCAAATGAAACTGCAGTTTATAGTAGTTTCGTTTGATAGTTGAAAAGGGTGTTAATGTGTATGATGTAGCTGTTATCGGTGCTGGGATTAATGGCTGTAGTGTTGCTCACTTTTTAACAAAGATCGGTAAAAAAGTTGCTCTTTTTGATAAAGAGTCTATTGCTGCTGGTGGCAGTGGCGCCGCTGGTGCTTTTATCTCTCCGAAGTTTTCTAAAGGTGGAGAGCTGAAAGAACTTATAGAAAAATCGTATCTCTTCTCACTTGATTTTTATGCTCAAAATTTTCCCTCATTTTTGAAAAAAGCACCTTTGTTGCATATAGCCAAAGAGGAATTTGATGCTAAAAAACTGCGTGCTTTTAAAGAAAATACGACTCTTGGCATCGCAAAAACTCCCTTGCATGTAAGCCAAATCCTCACAAAAGAAGCACAGCAAAATGAAAATGTTTATCTCTTAAGCGGTGGAATCGTAGATGCTCAGGGCGTGTGTCGTGCTATGGCTGAGGGAAGTGACATATTTGAGTATGAAGTGAAAAATCTTGTTTGGCAAGATGGATATTATGAAGTAGGCGATATCAAAGCAAAAGAAGTCGTTTTGGCCTATGGCGCTTATGAGCCGATCATTCAAGAACCTTATATCAATCTTCGCGGTATCTGGGGACATCGAATAGATATTAAAACGTCAACACGCACAGAAGTGACGATGCATCATCACGTTTCCATCTCCAAATGCGAAGATGGAAATATGGCGATAGGCGCGACGCATAATGTGCATTATCATCCGCAAAAAAATGCAGAACCTTATGATATCAATGAGGGAAGAGCAGAGCTTTTAAACAAGGCAAATCTCACGATAGAACTAAAAAATGTCGAGATTTTAAAAGATTATACGGGACTTCGCAGTGGTTCAAATGATTATCTGCCACTTATTGGGCGAATGGTTGAGAATAAAAACAGTGCTGATGAGCCGAGTTACTATCCAAATCTGACTATGATCAACGGAGTAGGCGGTTATGGTTTTGTTCTAGCACCTTACATCGCAAAACAGTTGTGTGATTTTATAGTTGATGGCAAAGAAGTGGATGCGTTTTTAATGCCTTTACGCTTTTATAAAAGATACCGCAAAGGGCTTTCAAAAGGCAGATGATTTATATACTATTTATTTTATTTACACTTATTCTACTAAGCTTTTTTATCACTCAAGTACAATACTTCTTTCTTTTTGAACCTAATAAACATCGAAGAGAGTTTTTAGATGAAAGATATACTCCACTTGAGATTCAAGCAGAAGATGGCACTATCTTAGAAGGGATAGAGTTTACTCCAGAGCATTTTACACACACAATTTTTTACCTTGGCGGACGCTCTCAAGATAGTGTCGCACTCATTCACAAGCTCGCCTCTAGTTTTGAAAACTATAGAATCGCGACTTTTAACTATAGAGGCTATGGCTCTTCTCAGGGCACGCCATCTGAGCAAAATGTTTACGGAGATGCTACCAATATAGCCCAAAAATTGCAGGAGCGTTATGGAAAGTTTAGTATTGTAGGCTTTTCTCTAGGAAGTAGTGTTGCAGCTTACGTAGCATCCAAGATAAAGGTGGAAAAGCTCTTTTTGCTCGGAGGATTTGACAGTGTTTTTCAAATTATTAAAAATAAAATCCCCTTACTTCCATCATTTTTGATACGCTATAAGTTTGATACGGCTTTACATGTAAGCAGTGTAAACGCTCCAACTTATCTCGTCTCAAGTAAAGATGACAATATTGTGCCTATAAAGAATGCCAATAATTTAAAAATTAGCATCAAAAATCTGGCAGAGTTCAAAGTTTTATCTAGCTACAATCACGACGAAATTTTATTTTCGCAAGAGAACATAAATCTGATAAAAAAGGGATTGAATTGAAAAAAGAAGCTATCATACTACTTAATATGGGTGGACCAAATAACCTAAACGAAGTGGAACTTTTTTTAAAAAATATGTTTAGCGATCCAAATATCTTAACGATGAAAAGCGGCTTATTAAGAGGGTTTGTAGGTGGCATGATCACCTTTTTAAGAACAGAATCTTCTCAAGAGATATATAGAAAAATAGGCGGAAAATCTCCTATCGTCGATCTGACAAAAGAGATTGTTTTAAAGCTTCAAGAGATAGTAGGCGATGAAATTATTGTGGATTTTGTTATGCGCTACACGCCACCGTTTGCGCCTGAAGTTATTGAGCGACTTAAAGCAAACCATGTATCAAAGATCTATCTTATCCCAATGTATCCGCAGTACTCAACGACGACGACAAAATCTTCGCTGGATGATTTTTATGAATGTTTACATGGAAGCGATTTAGATGCGACAGTGTATGAGATAAAACACTATTTTGAAAATGAAGATTATAATAAAGCGGTTTTGGAGCGTATAAAAGAGGCGATGGATGAGAATAAATATGAGGATTATGATCTTATATTTTCAGCACATGGTTTGCCTCAAAAGATTATCAATGCAGGTGATCCATACCAAAGCCATATAGAAAAAAATGTAGAGATTTTAAAAGAGATGTTAGTTGAACGCGGTATGGATTTTCATGAAGTGCATTTAGCATATCAGTCAAAAGTAGGTCCACTAAAATGGCTTTCCCCCTCACTTGGAGAAAAACTCGAGACAGTTAGAAACAGAGGCGTTGTGATTTATCCTCTTGCTTTTACTGTGGATAATTCTGAGACAGATTATGAGCTTTCTATCGAGTATAAAGAGATTGCAGAGGAACTTGGATTTAAAAGCTACAAAGTGTGTAAATGTGTCAATGACCATCCACTTTTTATCGACGCGCTTGTCGAAATCTATGAAAAGATGAAGTAGGGCGATGAAAGTAGTTATATTTGACATGGATGGCACGCTTATAGACAGCAAAAAAGATATAACAAGCTCCATCAACTATGTTCGAAAAACAAATCATGATCTTGCTTCACTTGATGAGCAGTTTATAGTTGATGTGATTAATATGCCAGTTCGAAATTTGCCCCAACTCTTTTATAGCACACCAATCTACCTCGAAGAGGACAGGGTACTTTTTGAAGAACATTACTTTGAAGAGTGTGTCAAAAATCCTTATCTTTATGAGGGAATTGCAGAGAGTTTAGAACAACTCAAATCCTTACATGTAAGACTCAATGTAGCAACAAATGCACCCACAATCTTTGCAAAAAGAATGTTGAAACACTTACATGTAAGTGATCTCTTTGACACAATTATCGGTGCAGATACAGCAAAAGCTTCAAAGCCAGATCCTAAGATGCTAAAAATGATCCTTGAAAAATATGATTTTAAGCACACTGCAAATAAGACTTGGATGGTCGGAGATAATTCCAAAGATATCGAGGCCGCGCGTAAGATCGCTATCTCATCTATTTTTGCTACTTGGGGATTTAGTGCTGAGGGTGAAGCGGATTTTATAGCCAATCATCCACTTCATATCGTCAATATCGTAAAAAATCAGGTAGAATAGTTTTTAAAAAAGTGGAGACGCTATGTTTGAATCTGATTTGATCATTTCCTACGTTTTAATGGGATTTTTCTTTTTAAGACAGATCATGATCTTAAAACGTCCAAATAAAATTAATTATTCTCCTTTGATTCTCGGTATCGGAGCTATCTTTGCACTTGTGCACTTTATTCTCTATTTTGAGTCAGATACACTTACTCTTGTACTAAAAGAATCCTCATCCTCTTTACTCGTTTCACTTTTACTTTATGTGATGATGAATATTTTGCACCAAGCGCAAAAAAATGAGGAAGAACAGGTTCAAAGGGAATTTTCATCTGCCATGGCTTCTAAAATCTCTCAGATGAAAGAGTATATCGGAATGCTCGAAGACAAAATAGCGCAGATGCGAGATGACGAGCAGCAATCACTTTTTGGTATAAGAGAAGATATCAAAAACGATCTCTTAGCTCAAAAGCTTATACAAGCCAATCAGGAGAAGTTCATACATCAGTTTGAATCTCTCATGCATCAGGAAAATGAAATACTCAAAACACTACAACAACTGCCTGAGTTAGATCAGATAATGCACAATCATATCGATATTCTTCGTATTTCAGAGCAGGATCACTTTAACCGTATTAAAAAAGCGTTTGATCAGGCAAATGAAAATAGATGTGATATTAAAGATGAGATAGCTGATGTCAAACATGAGATAAATATTCTTCAATCAATGTCAAAAGATGTAGCAGAAAAGATCATCGAAGCAACTCTTGGGGAACTTTCAGGTGTTATCTTGGAGTTTCAAAGACAGCTCAATACTTTGCGCGCTCAAAGCGAGAGTGTCTCTACTTCACTCTCTGAGGGAGAAAATATACTCGGTAATGCACGTTCTAAAAGTGAGATGTTGATGAAACAGATCATCCTTTCATCGAACAATATGAAAACCCTTGTAGATAGTAGCCGCTCACTTACTATGATTTATGAGCCGATAAAAAATCTTATAAGCGAGATTCAGTCTATCAAAGCTGATTATCAAGCCGCACATCAAGAACTTGGCGATTTGGCCACTTTACTCACAATCACAGAAAAAGAACAGATAGAAGTGATGAAAGTAAAAGTAGATGAACTCAGCGAAAAACTGATTGAAAAGATCGATGTTTCACTTCAAAAGTTACATACTCATTATCATATTGCTTCAAATGAGGTTACAAGTACCGTTTCAGAACTTGCCAAAAAGGCAAAACTTGGCAGTTATGAAGAGTTATAAAAAATAGTAACTCTCACGATCATTTTTATAGTGATTCTTGACCATATAAATCAATATATCTTGATATATTGTAATTAAACTGTTATAATTCTCAAAAAGGAATAAATAATGAAAAATGTTCTTATACTTTGTACAGGGAATAGTTGCCGTTCTATCATGGCTGAAGCGTTAATCAATGCTAAAATGCAAGACTGCGTCCACGCTCAAAGCTCAGGTGTTAAAGCTAGTGGGAAAATAAATCCATATGCTCAAGAACTTTTGACAGCAAAAGGATATTGGAAAGATGTGTATCACTCCAAAGTGATCGATACTGTTCTTGATACAGCTTTTGATCTTGTTGTCACAGTCTGTGACCATGCGCATGAGACTTGTCCTATGTTTCCTAAAGCTGTAAAAACAATTCATATAGCTTTTGAAGACCCAAGCGGTAAAGCAGTAGATGAATATGCAAAAACACTTGATCTTATTGAAGAAAAACTTTTACCGATCATTAAAACGGAACTCTGCGACTAATGTGGCAAAGCGCCGTTGATAGAATTGTTTATGAGCAATTAGGGATGGCGCATGGTGAAAAATTTGCCGATGCGCTAAATTTTTTCATTTATGACAGTGTTAAAATTGTTTTTTTACTTGTAACGATTATTTTTCTCATCACCTTTTTGCGCTCGTTTATGAATGCAGAAAAAGTACGGGCGTATCTGAGTAGAAAGCATCCTCTCAGCGCTCATGTTTTTGCTGCACTTTTTGGGATCATCACTCCGTTTTGTTCATGTTCGGCAATACCGCTCTTCTTGGGATTTTTACAGGCTCGTATTCCCCTTGGGATCACATTTAGTTATCTCATTAGCGCTCCGATGAACAATGAGATTGCCATTGCGATGCTTTTTGCACTTTTTGGATGGAAAATAACTGCTATCTATATTGGATTTGGTCTTCTTGTCGCAATCATCGGAGGTTTTATCATCGGACGCATGAAGATGGAACAATATGTTCTTATCCCAGTTAAACCGATTGAGGGAGAAATAGAAGTCCCAAAAGAGGAGCAAATCAGTTTAAAACATCGCTCCTTTCAAGCATGGGAATATACTTATGATTTGATTGTAAAAGTCCTTCCATATGTATTTCTTGGAGTTGGTCTTGGAGCATTTATCCATGGTTATGTCCCTCAAGATTTCATCATTGCTTATACTGGAAAAGATAATCCTTTTGCGGTGATAGTAGCCGTAGTGCTTGGGATTCCAATGTACTCTAATGCTGCAGGGATTATCCCGATGGTTGATGCACTCACAGCCAAAGGAATGGCGATCGGAACGGCATTAGCATTTATGATGGCGGTTACGGCTTTAAGCCTGCCAGAAGCAATTATTCTCAAGCGGATTTTACATATCCGGATTATTGCTCTCTTTTTTGGGATTGTGGCTCTTGGCATCATTGCTATCGGATATATTTTTAATTTTTTAATCTAAAGAGGTCAATCATGAAAAACCTAAATGGCAGTGATAATAAATGTTAGAAAATCTTTTTAGCTTACTTGATTCTCATACATACATCGCATTTTTGGCGGCGTTTATTGCTGGAAGTATTACAGCGGTAGCTCCATGTTCGCTGATCTCTGTTCCCTTGCTCGTAGGGAGTTCATTAGCACTCAATAAAGACCTTGTCGGACGAAAAAAAGCTCTTTATAACTATGCTTTTGCTTCATTATTTGCACTTGGTGTTGGAATCAGTTTTTCGATTCTTGGGTTTATGGTGGCAAAATTTGGAGCATTTTTTTCTATTGCACCTACGTGGGCCTATATGAGTGCTGGTGTTATGAGCCTTTTCATTGCGGCATACGCGTATGGCATTATTCCTGCACTCGACAAATCGGGGATTATGAGAACTTTGATACGGTTTCGACTCCTTGGTGGTTTGCTCGTGGGATTAGTGTTTGGACTCGTCAGTACTCCATGTGCTTCTGCTCCTCTAGTGGCAATCATAGGAGCGGCAGCAAACAGCAGTTACGCTTATGCATATGCGCTCATACTTACCTATAATGAACCCCTAAAATCAAACCAGTAAAATCTATTTTTTAATTCCAAAACGCTAGAATAAAATACGGAATATATAGGGATTAAGAAATGAGCATCAAACGAAAAATATACAGTGCTGAGTTCAAAGCAAAATTGGT
>CAISHH010000020.1 GCA_903885085.1 uncultured Campylobacterales bacterium | reverse complement strand
ATGCTCATTTCTTAATCCCTATATATTCCGTATTTTATTCTAGCGTTTTGGAATTAAAAAATAGATTTTACTGGTTTGATTTTAGGGGTTCATTATAGAAAAAGGATAAGCAGGTTGAAAAATATCAAGTATTCCAGACATAAGATGGTAGTAATAGTTTCAAAATACTCTCTTTTTACTCTAAGTAAAAGAGTTAAAAGTATATTGAAAAAAACGATTCCAACTTCAAGATATGAGAGTGCGACATCGTTTGAAAAATAGTTATGAAAAGCCCCATAGATAAGGGCAAGAGAGGAGAGTATAAAAGAGATGTTAACCATACTATAACGATTTTGTATCTTTTGTTCTTCATTGTTAAAGAGAAGTCCGCTTGTTAAAAAATTATTTAGATTCATATTGCCTCTTTATGGAATATAGATTTTATCCAAAAGTTCGTTATATTCGCTTTGTGCATCACTATCTAAAGTGATCCCTCCGCCGCTTTTATAAACAAGTTGTCCATTTTGATTTTCTATGAAGCGTATCATCACGGCACTTTGAAGATTTACTCCATCAAACACACCAAAGACACCGCTAAAATAGCCTCTCTTATAACTTTCTATCTGTTGTATCAGCTCTACGGTTTTTTTCTTTGGTGTTCCGCTGATACTTCCTGCTGGGAGCAATTTTTTTAAAATGCTAGAGAGATAATCTCTCCAACCTGATGGGAGTTTTGCATTGATCTTAGAGCTTACATGTAAGAGTTTTTTTTCTCCTGCATTGATGATTTCGGTGTATCGAAACCTTTCTACTTTGACATCCGTTGCGATAATTCCAAGATCATTACGTAAAAGATCGACGATCATCACATGTTCTGCCATCTCCTTTTCATCGGCTAAGATGATCTCTTTCGCATTTGGCAATGAAGCGTCTATTGTGCCTTTCATAGGAAAAGTAGAGATGGTATCATCTTCGATGCTGATGAAGCGCTCAGGAGAAAAACAGACAAACTCATCTTTTACTCTGAGCTTAAAAGGCGCATTTGCAGCGCTAAATATCTCTTTGAAGCTATGCTTACACCCTCTGGGCACTCTGCATGTAATCGGTGTCGGGGCAGTGAGATTAAAAAGATAGGTATTTCCCGCTTTGATATTTTCTATGACTTGATCAAATTTTTCTTTGTAGTTTAAAAATGATAGAGGGTATTTTTGTAAACTGAGATTATGTTTTTTGTAGGAAAAATTTTCATCAAAAGAGAACTCTATATCATTTTCTGCGAGTTCATCGAGTCTAAAAACATTAAATGTTGAAGCAGTAAAATCAGTAAAAAAAAGAAATGGCTCTCCCGACTTTGCGAGAGAGTCAAGTTTATCTAACATTATGTATCAGTTTTTTAAGTACCGCCATACGTATATTTACACCATTTGCAACCTGCTCTAAAACTTTACAGCGTTCATCTGCTAAAAGTGCATCATCAATGTCTATGTTTCTATGCACTGGTCCAGGATGAAGTACGATGATATTTTTCTCACCCAAAAGCTCTTTTGTCACACAAAAATCACTTGCATAATCTTTAAGTGATGCGTAGTTTTGCGAAGAGTGGCGCTCTGTCTGTGTACGTAAACTCATGATGGCATCGACATTTTCTACTGCTTCTTTGAGATTGTGTGTCGTGTATAAAGATGTTTTTGGCAAAAACTGCGGCGGAGCGACTAAGATCACTTCCATTCCAAATCTTTGTAAAAGCTCAATATTTGAGTTTGCAACGCGCGAGTTTTTGATATCTCCGACTATTGCAATACGTTTACCCTTCACATCTCCAAAACTCTCCTTTAAAGTATAAAGGTCTAAAAGTGCTTGAGTCGGGTGAGCGTGTGCGCCATCTCCGGCATTGATGATAGAGGCTTTTGTGTGGTTTGAAAGTATCTTTGGAACACCTGCATTTTCATGACGTACGATGATAGCATGCGGACCCATTGCGTCAAGGTTCATCGCCGTATCTACGAGTGTTTCACCTTTTTTTGTAGAGCTTTTTGAGACATCAAGATGCACCATTTCAGCACCCAAACGTTTTGCCGCTATCTCAAAAGAACTTCGTGTTCTTGTAGAGTTTTCAAAGAAAAGTGTGATGATGATCTTATCTTGTAAGATTTTTTCAAAATGACCGTCGCTAAAGCGCTTTGCGTCTTCTAAAATTGTTTTTACTTCATCGGTTGAAAAGTCATCGGTACGGATTAAATGCTGCATAGTTTTACTTCTTTAATTTTTTATAGATTATACAAGAGTTCACATATCAAATCAATATCATCATCGACTTTTAACACTTGTTGTCCAGATTGTAGAAAATATGGAAGCGATACGGTTGCAAAGTTTTCATCCTCTTTTTTACAATTAAACGCTACAAAATGGCTTACATGTAACGCTTCCAGCGCTTTTTTACTAAGCAAAGTATCGTTGATACATCCAAGTGCACAATGCGTCACCAAAAGAGCTGATGCATCAAGCATTTTGATAAGATCGATCATCATTGTGTTTTCATCAATGGGTACATAAAGACCGCCCGCACCTTCGATAAGCACGATATCGCAATTTGCCTCCATCGCTTCAAGTGCACGCAATACTTTTTTTAGGTCAAAAGAAGTGTTTTTTGAAGCAACATATGGAGCGGCAGGAAGTTCATAAGTGATGGGAACAATATCTTCCACTTCAAGCGACCAAAGTTTTGGATTGAGCGATTTTACACACTCTAAAAGCTCTTCTCCATCGGGCGCATACTCATCTACGACGCCCGTCTCTATTGGTTTAATAACACCAACAGCCAAACCCATTTTAGCAAAGGCGTGTAAAAGTTTTTTTGTCGTGTAAGTTTTGCCTATGTCAGTATTTGTTGCAGTTATAAATATTCTTTTTTTCATATATCAACTTTTTGTTATAATATCGCAATTTTATACTAGGTTTACTTATGAATCGTTTTGAAAATTTTTGTACGCAGTTTGTTCAGTCAGTTGGGAAAAAAGAGGGCGCAGTGAGTCCGAGTATTGTAGGTTCTGCTTCTTTTGCTTATGGCGATTGCGAGACAGGCGAGGGGATTTTTGATGGCAGTGTGAAAAAACCTCTTTACTCTCGAATGGGAAATCCTACATCGGCACAATTAGAGGGAATTCTTGCAAATATGGACGGCGGAGTTGGCGCAGTTGGCGCAAGCTCAGGCATGGCGGCGACCACTTTGGCGTGTATGTCACTTTTAAAAACGGGCGATGAGATTATCAGCATCGGTGGTTTATTTGGTGGAACGTACTCATTTTTTACTGAAACGCTTCCGCGCTTTGGTATCACAACTTCTTTCTTTGATGTTGATGAACTCGAAGCAATCAAAAATGCGATTACCGATAAAACAAAGATTATCTTTTTAGAAAGTGTGGGCAATCCAAATATGCGCCTGCCAGATATCAAAACAATAGCAAAAATTGCCAATGACGCAGGCGTAGTTTTAATGGTGGACAATACTATCACACCTCTAAGTATCGCTCCTCTTGCTCTTGGTGCAGATATAGTCGTCTACTCTACAACCAAAATCATCAGCGGAAATGCGGCAGCGCTTGGTGGTGCGGTAGTTTTTCGTGCGATAAATGAGGATGAAGACAAGTTTAAATCTTCAAGATATGAAGAGGTGCATAAGTTCATAAAAAATATGGGCAAAATGGCATTGATCGCCAATGCCAAAAAACGTGCGATGCGCGATTTTGGAATGAGTGCGAGTGCATATAACAGCTACCTTACGATGCTTGGCATCGAAACTTTACCGCTTCGAATGGATAGAATCGTAGAAAGTGTTGAAAAAATCGTTCGAGGTTTGAATGAAAGAGGCCTACATGTAAATCATCCTTGCCTTGCATCTCATCCTCATCATGAAAGATATTTAAATGATTTCGCAAACGGATGCGGCACACTTTTTACTATCGACATGGGAACAAAAGAGAAAGCTTACAAGTTTTTAAATAGCTCAAAACTTGCAACTATTACAGCAAATATTGGTGATAGTAGAACTTTGGCTTTACATATGGCTTCTACGATTTACAGAGATTTTGATGCACCAACAAGAGAGTTTCTTGGAATCACTGATGGACTTATTCGTGTCTCGGTTGGACTGGAAAATCCGCAGGATATTATTGATGATTTTTTAAATGCGGCAAAATAGCTAAAGAGTTTAAGCTAAGAAACACAAAAAAATAGGTAAAGTTGATTCTTCGATATTTAAACACTATATTTCAGGAACTATTTTGAGTATAAAAACAGAGTACCAAACAGGCGCGGAACTCTCCGTTGCTTTGCCAAAAAAATATAAAGTCTTTCTTTTAAATGATGACTACACTTCTATGGATTTCGTCATCGATATTTTGATGAATGTTTTTCACAAAAACTACCAGCAAGCTGAGATGATCATGCTTGATATCCACAAAAAAGATAAAGGACTTTGCGGCGTTTACAGTTATGAAATAGCTGAAACGAAGATTATGCAAGTCCACAAACTAGCCCGAGAACAGGGTTTCCCACTTAAAGCAACTATGGAGGAAGAGTAATGATTAGCGCAGAACTCAATTCAATTTTTCAACAATCTCTTACTTACGCAAAAGATCAAAGGCATGAGTATCTTACAATCGAACATGTTTTCTTCGCAATTTTAGGTTCACAAGATGGAATCTCCATCATCAAAGAATGCGGAGGCGATCCACACCTTATGCGTGAAGAACTCGCTGAGTATATTCTCACAAGTATGGACAAGTGTCCAGAGGAGATACTCAGTGATCCTTATGAAACAGTTGCTCTCTCACGTCTCATCGACAAGATGATTCGCCATATCCAAAGTGCGCAAAAGCAAGAAGCGGATGTAGGTGACTTACTTGCAGCAATCTATGAGGAGCCAAACTCATATGCATGTTCAATACTTGAATCGTATGATATAGAAAGAGTAGATATCTTAGCTGCGATCTCTCACCGTGAAGTCACAAGTTCAAGTGAAGGCGAAGAGGAAAGTGCACTCCAAAAGTACACGATCAATCTTTTACAAAAAGCAAGAGATGGCAAGATAGACCCAATAATTGGTAGAGATAATGAGATAGAACGCGTCATTCAAACACTTTGTAGAAGAAAGAAAAACAATCCTTTACTTGTGGGTGAACCAGGAGTCGGTAAAACGGCTATTGCTGAGGGTTTAGCACTTCGTATTAGTGAAGATGATGTTCCAGAGATAATTAAAGATGCACCTGTTTTTGGACTTGATCTTGGTGCTTTACTTGCTGGCACAAAATACAGAGGCGACTTTGAAAAACGTCTCAAAGCTGTTATGGATGAACTAAAATCCACAAAAAATGCAATTCTTTTCATAGATGAGATTCACACCATAGTGGGTGCAGGCGCAGTAAATGGCGGCGGTATGGATGCGTCAAATCAGCTTAAACCTGCTCTTGCAAGTGGTGAACTCAAATGTATGGGTGCGACAACATATGGCGAGTTTAGAAACGGTTTTGAAAAAGACAAAGCGCTTGCCCGCCGTTTTGCTAAAATAGATGTGGAAGAACCGAGTTTAGAGGACAGTTATCTTATCCTCAAAGGTTTAGCTCCAAAATATGAAAAACATCATGGAGTAAAATACACAGATAAAGCACTTCACGCCGCTGTGGATTTGTCTAAAAAATATATCACTGACCGTTTTTTACCCGATGTGGCGATAGACCTGATGGATGAAGCAGGAGCTTCTTTTCACTTACATAAAAGAAAACGTCTTAATGTTACTCCTCATGATATTGAGTCGATTATCTCTAAAATTACGGGAATGCCGACATCTAAAATAGGTGAGGGCGATATTGAGAAGCTTGCAACTTTAGAGGCTGATCTTAAAGAGTTAGTTATTGGACAAGATGAAGCGGTGAAAAAAGTGAGTGAAGCGGTCAAACGCTCACGCGCTGGACTCACAGGTGAAAACAAACCTATTGCCTCATTCTTATTTTCAGGGCCTACGGGTGTGGGTAAAACAGAGCTCTCGCTTGCTCTTTCAAGTGTTTTAGGTGTGCATTTTGAGCGTTTTGATATGAGTGAATATATGGAAAAACATGCTCTCTCTCGTTTAGTGGGTGCACCTCCGGGATATGTGGGATACGAGCAAGGCGGACTCTTAACCGAGGCCGCAAAAAAGCATCCTTATATGGTGTTACTTCTTGATGAAATAGAAAAAGCGCATCCTGATCTGGTAAATATTTTACTTCAAGTGATGGACAGCGCGACACTTACGGACAATAATGGCTTTAAAGCGAACTTTAAAAACGTTATACTTATCATGACTTCAAATGTTGGAGCGGCTGAGCGTAATGTGATGGGCTTTAACGCGGATAGTTCACTTTCTCGCGGAGAGGCACTAAAATCATTTTTTACGCCTGAGTTTAGAAACCGTTTGGATGCGATCGTAGAGTTCAAAGCTCTGAAAATGGATGTTGTTGAACGTATCGTCAGAAAGTTTATCAACAATATCAACAAAGAACTTGGCAAGAAAAAAATAGTCTTACATGTAAGCGATAAGGCAGTCGGATACATCGCTGAGATGGGCTATGACAAAGAGATGGGCGCGCGTCCTTTGGTGCGTTTTATCCAAGAAAATGTCAAAAATCCGCTCACTGATGAGATGCTCTTTGGCAAACTTAAAAATGGCGGCGATGTAAATATTGACTTTGATAAAAAGTTGACATTTGAATATAAAGAGAAGTAGTATTGAGTATTGCGAAGCTTTCGTATCAGCTAACTTTTCCAGACCCTAGAGATGCAGACGAGACTGGCATTGTGGCTTATGGCGGCGACCTCAGTCCGTCTCGTCTTATCCGTGCATACCAAAATGGGATCTTTCCGTGGTATGCCAAAGGCGACCCCATTCTTTGGTGGTCTCCAGATCCCCGTTTTATCTTAGAACTCTCCGATTTTAAACTTCGTCCTTCACTCAAAAAAAGAATGAAACATTTTACATATAAGTTTGATGAAGCCTTTGTTGATGTAGTCACTGAGTGTTCCAAAGTCCCTAGAGAGGGACAAAATGGCACTTGGATCCAACCTGAGATAATAGAAGCGTATAATGTTCTCTACGGAATGGGGAAAGCACACAGCGTAGAAGCGTATCAGGATGGAAAACTTGTCGGTGGAGCTTATGGCGTGGTCGTGGGCGGAGTGTTTTGCGGAGAGAGTATGTTTGCAAGGGTAAATGATGCTTCCAAAGCCGCCTTTGCTGTTTTGGTGGAGCATTTAAAAGAGTGGGGATATAGTTTTATAGACTGCCAAGTTCCCACTCCTCATCTGGCAAGTTTAGGAGCAAAAGAGGTCGCGCGGGATTATTTTTTAATGCGCTTACAAAATGTTGTCTTTGAAGAGATAAATCATGAATGGAGAGTAAAATGAAGTTAGTAAAATTGTTTTTAGTGATGGTAACAGCGATAATGATGTTTTCTGGTTTTTGGTCAGGAAAGAGCACCATGGAGTTAAGAGAGGATCGTTTGACTACAAGTAAAGAGACACTAGGCTTGGTTTATAAATACGCACCAGATTCAAAGCAGATGATAGCAAATGCCTACGGTTACGCGACATTTTCCAATCTTGGAGTAAATCTCATCTTACTTTCTGCTGAGGGCGGAAAAGGTGTAGCCCATAACAATCAAAGTGGACAAAATATCTATATGAATATGGCATCCGGCGGAGTTGGATTTGGACTTGGTGTGAAAGATTTTAGAATAATATTCATATTTGAGAACAAGAAAGTTTTTGATAATTTTGTAACAAATGGTTGGGAAGCAAATGCTCAAGCAGATGCGGCAATAAAAGCTGGAAATGAAGGCGGAGCATTAAATGCTGCGATAACAGTTGAACCGGGCGTAAGAATCTACAAACTCACACAAAACGGACTTGCTCTTCAAGCGACTATACAAGGAACAAAGTATTGGAAAGATGGGGATTTGAACTAAAATTTAGTTGCGTGTTTGATTTTGTCTTATATGTGTAAAAAAGATAAATTATATTAATAATTTTGTAGTAAAATAAACAGCACTTAAGCTAAATCCATCTATACTAACCAAGATTTTAAATTAAAGGATGTGACTATGAAAAAGATTTTATTGGGTGCGGTGGTAGCATTGGCTTTGGCGACGACGGGTTCAGCGACGGTAAACGATCAAACTGGTTGTGGTCTTGGTGCGATGATTATTAGAGATAACTCATCAGCTGTAATGCTTGCACTTCAAGCTACAACAAACGGTATCTTTGGAAACCAAACTTTTGGTATCACTTCTGGGACACTTGGCTGTAAAAAAACACAGTTTGTTATGAATGATAGAGCATCTGAGTTTGTTGCATCAAATATGGATCAACTTGCAAGCGAAATCTCAAAAGGGCATGGTGAGTCTGTAGATACTTTGGCAGAACTTTTAAATGTTCAAGATAAGCCAGCTTTTGCTTCGGCTCTTCAAGCAAACTACAACAAAATCTACGCATCTCAAAATGCAAAGATGTCAGATGTACTTGACAACATCTCAACTACTGCTATCTAATGTCAGTTTAACTAAGCGAATCTCTTCGCTTAGTTCTTTTTTATAATCTTCATTTAGGATTTTTCATCAAATTTTTTCACATTATTTTTTTCTTATTTTTGAGTTTCTACGAAGCAAATGCAGATGTTCATGAATATCAAAAAAAAGCTGACGATCTGCATCTTGCAGATGAAAGATATTGGCATCTTTTACTCCATTTTACAGGCAAAGAGAGTGAGATAGATGATCCAAAGTTTTTTTTCACAAAGAATGGAAAAACAGATCCACAGAGAGAGCTTCATGCAACCATAGATGCTTTTTATAATGAAACAACCTTGGATGACAATTCGAGTGCATGTAGATTTCCTGCTCGTTTAGAATGGCTGAAAGAAAAACTTGAGCTCAAAGATCTTCCAATCGTTACATGTAAGAAATATGATGAGATCGTCAAGAAGCTTGATCCAAAATCAGTGACTCTTGTTTTTCCAGCCGCACATATCAACTCTCCGGCATCGATGTTTGGACACACTTTTTTGCGTATAAATTCTTCATATAACTCTAAACTGCTTTCTTATGCTATCAATTACTCTGCCGCAGCAGATCCAGATAAAGAAAATGGATTTATATTTGCCATGAAAGGTCTGAGCGGTGGATATTATGGAACCTATTCTCTTTTGCCTTATTATGAAAAACTTAAAGAATACCGAGACACGGAAGCGCGCGATATCTGGGAATATGATCTTGACTTGACTCCTGATGAAACAAAGAAGATGTTGCGTCATATCTGGGAACTTAGCGATACCTCTTCGTTTTACTATTTTTTTACTGAGAATTGTTCTTACAATATGCTGTGGCTTTTAGAGGTTGCGCGTCCATCTTTGCATCTGAGAGAAAACTTCAGATATCAAGTTATTCCACTTGAAACGGTTCATGTGGTTGAAGATCAAAATATAGTGAAGTCAAAGAACTATCGAGCCTCTAAAAGAACTGAACTTTTGGCTTATGAAAAAGTGCTCGGCGAAGATGCAAAAGAGAAAACTTTAAAACTTGTGCATGAAAAGATAGCTTTGCAAGATATTGTCGAAGATACAAGTTTGAGCTTGGAACAAAAGCAGGTTGTTTTAGAAGCTGCTATCGATCTTTTAGAATATGAATTTATGAAAAGCAGGATAAAAAAAGAGGAGTATATAAAACGTTTTCACGAGATCTCAAGTGCTCGGGCATCTTTGGGTAAGGGCACACCGTTGGAAATAGTCACACCGCCAAATCCAGATAATGGGAATAGGGCTTTGCGTACCTCTGTAGAGCAAGGCTGGAGAGATGGAAAATCTACGCAATTCATAGGCTTACGCCCAGCATATCACGATATACGCGATAGTAGCATAGGTTTTATGCGTGGAACTCAGATAGAATTTTTAGATTTTGAGATGAGCTATAGCGATCATAAAATTCAGTTGGAAAAAGCCACCTTAGTTTCACTCGAATCTTTGTCTCAAAGAAGCACATTTTTTCCAGAGTTTTCTTGGCGGATGAAAACAGGATTTGATAAAAACTTTATGGATAATGACGCGCACTATATTTTTACAGTGGGTGCAGGATATAGCTGGGGAAATGAATATGGTTATCTCTATACTTTGGCAGATCCTTTTACCTATTTTAATACAAATCTGCAAACAGGAGTAGGGGGTTCAGTTGGTGTTGTTTTAGATAAATCAGAAAACTTTACGACAAATTTAGCGCTGACACACCGATGGTATTATGCTCAAAAAAATCAGTGGCTTGCAAGTTTGAGTGAAAATTACAGAGTAAATAAAAATATTTCATTGCAATTTTCTTATGAATACAAAGACAAAGAGATAACTCCCCAAAAGACTTATAAAGTTGCATTCAATTACTTTTTTTAAAAATAGAGATTTGAATTGAAAAATGCTATAATCATCTAAAATAGATATTAGGGTGTTAAATGGTTATTGAAGAACTAAAATTTTCTTTGTGGGCTGATTTTATCGAACGTGATTATTTGGATAATGAATTTAAAGAGCTT
>CAISHH010000019.1 GCA_903885085.1 uncultured Campylobacterales bacterium | reverse complement strand
CACTGTATATTTTTCGTTTGATGCTCATTTCTTAATCCCTATATATTCCGTATTTTATTCTAGCGTTTTGGAATTAAAAAATAGATTTTACTGGTTTGATTTTAGGGGTTCATTATACGATAACAAGCCATCTCGGCGGGCCATCACTGACAAATCAACAATTTCCTTAATTCTTTCTTCTAAATTGATTGGTGATTTTTTGAAAATCATTCCAACATTTTTAAAAGCACCTTTGATAAATTCTACATCTGTACTAACCATAGAAGCAAGAAGAGTTGTTGGCATAATAATAATAAGAGAAGTTATATGGACGATATGAACAGGATTTCCACCCTCCATTAAGTCCCCGACAGAAATGGTCGTAATGGCGCCTAATATTCCAAGAATAACAGTTAAATCCAAAGGTGACTCCAGCGCTAAATATTTGATGTTTGTAGATTAAATCGTACAAAATGTGTAGGATTATATCACAAAAGTTGTCATTAAGCCATTTTTTAGATGAATATTTAGACCTATATTTTTAAGAAAAATGAGAAGATATTTAAAATTTGTTTATAGTTTGATCATTAATCGAATGAATTCAAGTTTTTAATTCTTACATGTAAAGGAGTCGATAAGCTTGCAAAGTTATCTTTGTAACTGTTGTAAATAATCGTGCATTTGAAAATATCCTATGATCACTTCAAACATCATTCTCCAAAGAATTTCACAAAATATGATGCAAAAAATAAAAATTATTTTTATACGAAGAGGCGTTGATTCGGAGGCTGTAATCATAAACTTTTCTAAAAAACTGTATTTTTTTACAAAATAGGATTTAGAAAAAAAGATCATCAATGGAATGATGACCGCTCCAAGGTAGTAAAAAATCACAAGCATATAAAGAGATATAAACTTGTTAAACGTTAGAAAGTCGATCATTGATAAGACTCCTTTTACATTCCTTTTGATTTATAATACAAAAATCCTACAAGGACAATAATCCCTAAAACAATGATCTTAAAAAGCCACTTCATCATCTTCATATAAAATAAGAGGATCATAACTCCAATTATTAACCCAATAGTACTTAAACTATACACACTCATAAAAGATTGCAACATATAAAACTCTTTAAAAAAATATGTGTGATTATACCAAGTAGTTGATTTTTATTTGGATTCCTGTCTCCATAATTGAAGAGTAGACTAAAAAAAGATGTATAATTCGTCCATCTAACTCAATATGGGTGTTTTCATGTCATATAAAAAACTATCTGCTCAATATTCCCGAGGTTCAACTACTCTAGTTGTTGTTCTTTTATTGCTTCTTGCTGGAGGAATTTACTATTATTGGTCTAGTTCTACAAAAAAAGATAGTAGTGCTGATGCACAAAAAAAGCGCTCGGCAAAACCTATAAGTGTGGTTACGGCTGTTGCTAAAAGTTCAGATGTGAACATCTCTATCAACAGTTTAGGCACTATCGTTCCCACAACTACCGTTACAGTTAAGACACTCGCTGATGGTCAATTGATGAAAATCTACTTTCATGAAGGACAAAATGTACATGCAGGGGAAAATCTTGCACTCATTGATCCACGTCCATATGAAGTGGCACTTGAACAAGCTCAGGGCGTACTCGCAAAAGATCAAGCACTCTTAGATAATGCAAAGATAGACCTTCAAAGATATGAAAATCTACGTGCTCAAAACTCCGTTTCAACTCAAGTGTATGATACTCAAAAAGCTTTGGTTCACCAGTATGAGGGGAGTATAAAGGTTGATAAGGCAGCTGTTAAAAATGCACAACTGCAACTTTCATATTGTCGGATCACTTCGCCGATTAGTGGAAGAGTAGGCCTTCGCCTTGTAGATTTAGGTAATATCGTACATGCATCTGATCAAAATGGTGTCGTTTCTGTTACAACCTTGCAACCCATCACAGCTCTTTTTACGATTCCAGAAGACAGAGTCGCAGCTGTGATGCAAAAGTTTCATGGTAATTCAAAAATGCTCGTGGACGCTTATGATCGAAGTGATACAAATAAGTTGCAAAGCGGCGTGCTTGTAAGTGCAGATAATCAGATAGATCCCGCAACTGGAACGCTTAAACTCCGAGCTGAGTTTGCAAACAAAGAGTTAAACCTTTTTCCAAATCAATTCGTCAATATTCATTTACTTACAGAAACTTTACATAATGCGATTACAATTCCTCAAGTTACTCTGCAGTACGGCTCAAAGGGTGGTTTTGTGTATGTCGTTGATTCAAACAACAGCGTACATGTAAGAGATGTAAAAACAGCTTCCTCACAATCGGGTAATATTGTGATTGAAGATGGTTTAAGTGTAGGTGAAACTGTTGTGATCGATGGACTGGATAAACTCAAAGATAAAATGAAAGTCATACCGGTAAAAAAAGATGCCCCTTCACAGCAAGGACATAAAAACAAATTTAACAAAGAGCAGTAATGCGAGGGCTCACCGCCGAGGTGAACTAAGCGTTAGCGTAGCTTGAGAAGCTTTGCTTTGAAAGCGTTTTGAGAGTTCTGTGAAGAACTCAAATAATAAGAAAGCAGTAAGTAGTGAATCCATCACGCATATTTATATTACGTCCTATCGCCACATCTTTGGTGATGCTTGCACTTTTACTCTCAGGCATCATCGGATATAAGATGTTGCCGCTTTCTGCTTTGCCGGAAGTGGATTATCCTACTATTCAAGTTGTGACACTTTATCCGGGTGCGAGTCCTGACGTGATCACCTCCTCTGTGACTGCACCTTTGGAAAAACAGTTTGGACAGATGCCAGGTCTTAATCAAATGCTCTCTACAAGTTCAGGCGGAGCTTCGGTCATCACTTTACAGTTTAGTTTGGATATTTCTCTTGATGTGGCAGAACAAGAGGTTCAAGCAGGTATCAATTCCGCACAGGCACTTTTGCCAACAGACCTGCCGACACCGCCTGTTTATAATAAAGTAAATCCCGCAGACACGCCGATCTTAACAATAGCCGTCAGTTCAAATAGCTTACCTCTTAATAAAGTGCAAGATTTGGTAGATACTAGAGTCGCTCAAAAGCTCTCTCAAGTAACAGGTGTTGGGCTTGTGAGTTTAAGCGGCGGCGGACGTCCGGCTGTAAGAGTTCAGGTAAATCCAAGAGCTTTGGCGGCTTACAACATCTCTTTGGAGAGTTTAAGGACGGTCATTCAAAATGCTAATGTTAATGAACCAAAGGGTGGATTTGATGGCCTTCTTAGTTCTTCAACGATCGATGCCAATGATCAACTCAAGTCTGCGCAAGAGTATAAAAATGTAATCATCGCTTACACAAACGGCAGACCAATTCGTCTGGGCGATGTGGCTGATATTATCGATGCAGAGGAAAATGTCAGACTTGCCGCATGGGCAAATAAAACACAGGCAATTTTGATCAATATACAAAGACAGCCCGGCTCAAACGTCATCGAAGTTGTTGATAGGGTAAAAAAACTTCTGCCAAAACTGCAAGAAGGGCTTCCTAGTTCTTTACATGTAGAACTTTTGACTGACAGAACGACGACCATTCGCGCTTCAGTGGATGATGTGAAAAAAGAGCTCCTCTTTGCTGTATTTTTAGTTGTGCTCGTTGTGTTTATGTTTTTACGCAACTTCAAAGCGACTATTATCCCGAGTGTCGCCGTGCCACTTTCACTTGTTGGAACATTTGGAGCGATGTATCTAGCAGGTTTTAGTCTTAACAACCTCACGCTTATGGCGCTTACCATCGCTACAGGATTTGTCGTAGATGACGCTATCGTCATGATAGAAAATATCGTGAGGTATGTAGAAGCGGGAGAAGATCCAAAAGAGGCAGCACTCAAAGGTTCTAAGCAAATAGGCTTTACCATTATCTCGCTTACCATCTCTCTAGTTGCCGTGTTAATTCCTTTGCTTTTTATGGGAGATGTTGTAGGAAGGTTATTTCGAGAATTTGCCATTACCCTAGCTATCGCAATTTTGATCTCAGCTTTTATCTCATTGACACTCACTCCGATGATGAGCGCGCGTTTGTTATCCAAACATACTCTTGGCAAAGAGGGTTATTTTTATAAAAAAACAGGACAGATGATAGACTGGCTGATCTCTCATTATGCCGCAGCACTTACATGGGTGTTGCAAAGAGAAAAACTGACTTTGAGTGTTTTTTTTGCGACGGTTATTTTGACAGTTGGGCTTTATATTTATATTCCAAAAAGCTTCTTTCCCTCGCAAGATACAGGATTGATTCAAGGGATTAGCCAAGCACCTCAGTCAATCTCTTTTGCAGCCATGGCACAAAAACAGCAGCAACTTGCAGATGAGATATTAAAAGATCCGGCAGTTGAGAGTTTAAGCTCATTTATCGGCGTTGATGGAATCAATACAACTCTTAACAGCGGACGGATGATGATCAATCTTAAACCGCATGACACAAGAGACGTTACAGCAAATGAAGTGATTTCAAGACTCAAAAGTAGGCTTGTAAATATCGCAGGCATTGAGCTTTACATGCAGAGCGTCCAAGATCTTACCATTGAAGATCGTGTGAGTTCCATGCAGTATCAGTTTACACTAGAAGATCCAAATCCAGTAGAATTAAGCCAATGGGGTAATAAACTTGTCGATAAACTCAAATCCCTTCCGCAAATAGAGGATATTACAAGTGATCAGCAAAACAACGGTTTGCAGGCATATATAGATATAGACAGAGCAACTGCAAGCCGTCTGGGTGTGAGTGTTGCGGCTATCGATAACGCTTTGTATGATGCTTTTGGACAAAGGCTGATCTCGACAATTTACACGCAAACAAGCCAATACCGAGTAGTACTCGAAGTAGGGCCAAGCTATAAGTTAAATCCACAGTCACTCAATGATATCTATGTAGGTTCTACAAATGGCACGCAAATACGTCTTAGCAGTATCGCTAAAGTTGAAGAGCGACGCACATCTTTGAGTGTCAATCATCTTGGGCAGTTTCCCTCAAATACCATCTCTTTTAACTTAGCACATGGTTACTCTTTAGGAGATGCAATCGCGGCTATAAAAAATGTAGAACAAAAGTTACAAATGCCCAAAAGTGTTGAGAGTAGATTTCAAGGAAGTGCTGCGGCTTTTGAAAAATCTTTGTCCAATACTTTACTCTTAGTTCTTGCGGCTGTGGTGACTGTTTATATTGTTTTAGGTGTGCTATATGAAAGTTATATTCATCCACTCACTATCCTCTCCACACTTCCCTCAGCAGGTTTAGGTGCGTTGTTGATTTTGATGTTAGGACATCAAGAGCTAGGTATTATCGCTATTATAGGTATCGTCTTACTCATCGGTATCGTAAAGAAGAACGCCATCATGATGATCGATTTTGCACTTGAAGCGGAACGAAAAGAGGGAAAATCCGCAAAAGATGCCATCTTTGAGGCGTGTTTGCTCCGTTTTCGTCCTATTCTGATGACCTCTTTGGCCGCACTCGGCGCGGCTATTCCTTTGATGATCGGTAACGGAGTGGGATCGGAACTAAGAAATCCGCTTGGAATTGTGATGGTTGGAGGACTTGTTATGAGTCAAGTTTTAACGCTCTTTACCACTCCTGTTATCTACTTGGCATTTGATCGTTTAGCAAAAAGATTTAAAAAAAACAGTGAGATGTCTGAATGAATATTAGCGCTCCTTTTATCGCAAGGCGGGTAGCAACAACACTTCTTACTATCGGTATTGCAATTTCTGGGATGATCGTATTTAATCTTTTACCTGTTTCTCCCTTGCCTCAGGTAGATTTTCCCACCATCTCTGTAAGCTCAAATCTCGCAGGAGCAAGTCCTGAAACAATGGCTTCAACGATTGCGACACCTTTGGAACGAACTCTTGGACGCATTGCGGGCGTGACACAGATGACATCTTCAAGCTCGCTTGGCAATACGAGAGTGACTCTGCAATTTGATCTAGGTAGAGATATAGACGGCGCGGCGCGTGATGTGCAGGCGGCTATCAATGCCGCTTTACCGATGTTACCAACGGGATTGCAAAGTAATCCGACGTATAAAAAAGTCAATCCTGCTGATGCGCCGATTATGATTCTCTCGCTAACATCACCTACGCTCACGCAGGCACAGATGTATGATGCGGCTTCGACAATTCTCGCGCAAAAACTCTCTCAAGTAGAAGGTATAGGGCAGGTTATAGTTGGTGGAAGTTCCCTTCCTGCGGTACGTGTAGAGGTTAATCCATCGGCTTTAAGCAAATATGGTGTTGGTTTTGAAGATATTCATACTGCAATTACAACAACAAACACAAATCGTCCAAAGGGGAATTTGGAAAATGAACATAGCAACTGGCAGATACAAAATAATGATCAGGCTACAAAAGCTAAAGATTACGCACCTTTAATCATCTCCTATAAAAATGGAAATCCAGTTCGACTCTCAGATGTGGCTAATGTCCTCAATTCAAATCAAGATCTCCATAACGCAGGTTCAGCAAACGGCAAACCCTCTGTTGTTCTTCTGATGTTTCGTCAGCCAAATGCCAATATTATAGCAACGGTTGACAGAGTAAAAACCCTTTTGCCTGAACTTTCAGTCTCCATTCCAAGAGAGATAAATCTCAAAGTTGCAATGGACAGAACGCCCACTATTCGAGCTTCTCTTCATGAAGTAGAAATCTCTTTAATCATCTCTATCATATTGGTCATTTTGGTCGTGTTTGCATTTTTAAGAAACTGGCGTGCAACTTTGATCCCAAGTGTCACTGTTCCTGTATCATTGCTTGGAACTTTTGGAGTGATGTATCTGCTTGGATACAGTCTGGACAATCTCTCATTAATGGCACTTACAATCGCAACGGGTTTTGTGGTGGATGATGCGATCGTTGTTCTTGAAAATGTCTCCAAAAAGATAGAAAGCGGTTTATCCCCGCATGAAGCCGCCGTTGTGGGAAGTAAAGAGGTGAGTTTTACGGTCATTTCTATGAGTTTGTCCCTTGTCGCCGTTTTTATTCCCATACTGCTTATGGGCGGTATTGTGGGTCGATTGTTTCGAGAGTTTGCCGTAGTTTTATCTGTTGCTGTCATGATATCTTTAGTGCTTTCTCTCACCACCACGCCGATGATGAGCGCACTTCTTCTACGCAAAGAAAATCTGCATTCACATGGAAAAATCTATCATATAAGTGAAAATATTTTTAATTGGTTTTTAAATATTTATAGAGTCACCCTTGAGTGGGCTTTAAAACATACAAGGGTAGTATTATTCATCTTTTTTGCTGCTTTAGCACTCAATGTTTATTTGTATATCATCATCCCAAAAGGTTTTTTTCCACAGCAGGATACGGGGCGCATTATGGGCAATATCAAAGCTGACCAATCTATCTCCTTTACAGCCATGAAAGGAAAAATAAAACAGTTCGCTGCCATTGTCGCCAAAGACCCCGCCATCGAAAATGTTATCACTTACACTGGTGGTTCTCAGACTAATGGAGCGAAGATGTTTATCTCGTTAAAATCCTTAGATGAAAGAAAAAACTCTGCCGATGAAGTTGTAGCAAGGCTTAAAAAAAAGCTCTCCCATATCCCCGGTGCTACACTTTTTCTAGTTCCTGCACAAGATATAAGAATCGGTGGACGACAATCCAATGCCCAGTATGAATACACTTTAAGTTCAGATAACTTGGATCTTTTACGCAAATGGGAACCAAAGGTGAGAAAGATATTTTTTGGGATGCATCAGCTCACAGACGTGAGTAGTGATCAGGAAATCAATGGTTTGGAAACAAAACTTATTATCGATAGAAATAGGGCATCAGAATTTGGTCTCTCCATCAAGATGATAGATGATACGCTCAATGATATGTATGGCCAGCGTGTTGTTTCTACCATCTATAATCCGCTCAATCAGTACACAGTAGTACTCGAAGTCGATCCAAAATATTCACAAAACCAAGAGGAACTTTCTCGTATCTATATTAGTGCTCCAAACGGTGCTCAAGTGCCCTTTGCTTCATTTAGCCATTACATCACTACAAACACCTCTTTACAAGTAAATCATCAAGGTGAGTTTGCAGCAGCAACCATCTCTTTTAATCTTCCTTTAGGGGTTTCACTACAAGAGGCGACTCAAAGTATTAATACAGAGATACAAAAAATCGGAATGCCGAGTTCCGTACAAGGAAGTTTTTCGGGCAATGCACAAGCATTTCAGTCTTCACTCAGTACTCAGCCACTTTTGATACTTGCTGCTCTGATAGCGGTTTATATCGTTCTTGGTATCTTATATGAAAGTTATATTCATCCGCTGACTATCCTTTCCACTCTTCCCTCAGCTGGGATTGGCGCATTGCTGATGTTGATGCTGTTTCATACGCAGTTCACGATCATTGCTTTTATCGGGATCATTCTGCTTATTGGGATTGTGAAGAAAAATGCGATTATGATGATCGATTTTGCCATCGAAGCGAAACGTACACGAAACTTGAGCTCTCATGATGCAATCTATGAAGCAAGTCTGCAAAGATTTCGACCCATCATGATGACAACTATGGCGGCTTTTTTTGCGGCTATCCCTTTGGCTTTGGGTCTTGGAGATGGATCAGAATTTAGGCAACCTTTGGGACTTTCCATCGTGGGCGGTCTTTTACTTAGTCAGCTTTTGACTTTGTATACGACGCCAATCATCTACTTGTATAATGAAAAACTTTTAGAACTATTTCAAAAAAGGAAATCTCTATGAGAACAATTTCTCTTTCTCTTTTACTTTGCGGCGCTTTGCTCACTGCTGGCTGTAGCGTTGGAAAAGATTATGTTAAACCACAAATTACTACTCCACAAGCTTTTAAAGGATGGAAAATAGCGACTCCAAACGATGCGAAAATCGGAGATAAATGGTGGCAAGAGTATAACGATGCATTGTTAGATTCCTACATGCAGGCAGTAGATGTATCAAATCAGACTTTGGCAAAAAATGCTGCAGCATACAGATATGCTCTTGCACTTGTAGATGCAACAAAAGCCGAGTCTATGCCAACTCTTGGTGCGGGTCTATCGGCTTCAAGTTCACATAGCGCACAAAGCAGTGTAACAAAGACTATAAAAAGTGTAGATGCTTCATTGCAAGCGAGCTGGATTCCTGATATTTGGGGAGAGGTAAAACGCGCAGTCGAAGCAAATGAAGCCAATGCAGAGGCTGCAAAAACAGATCTCGCAGCGGCAAGACTCTCCATCCAAGTTTTATTGGCACAAAGCTATTTTCAGTTACGAGGTTTGGATTCACAGTCGATGCTTTTGAGTAAGATTTTAAAAGATTATGCCGCTTCTCTAGCTATCATTGAAAATCAATACAATGCGGGAATCGTAGTCAAAACGGACTTACTTACAGCAGCTGCAGCGCTAAAGGCTGTGCGTGCACAGATCAGCGAACTTGAAATACCAAGGGCTCAGCTAGAACACTCTATCGCCGTATTAATAGGAAAAAATCCATCTGAGTTTAGCATCGCCAAAAAAGCCTTATACTCAGAGGACGCTTTACACCCAGAGGGCACTTCGCATATAAGCGCTTTAGATATACCTTCCATTCTTCCCTCAGAACTTCTTGAGCGACGTCCAGATATAGCTTCTGCGGAGCGAAGGATGAAGGCGGCAAATGCACAGATCGGCGTGGCAGATGCAGCTTGGTTTCCCCAGTTTGGACTCTCTGCTTCTGTTGGTACGCAAGCCAGCACACTCGCAGATCTGATCTCTACACCAAACCTTGTCTGGGCGCTTGGAGGTTCCTTATCTCAGGCAATCTTTGATGGTGGCGTGCGAGAAGCCAATAAAAAACAGGCTATGGCAAACTATGATGAAAGTGTGGCAAATTATAAGCAGAGTGTATTGATGGCATTTGGACAGGTAGAAGATTCACTCTCTGCACTCAAAAGTTTAAAATATGAATCAGAGATTCAGGCGCAAAAGCTAAAGCTCTCAGAGGAGATGTTTAACATCAGTAAAAATCAATACAACGCAGGAATTGTAAACGAGTTAAACACAATGAGTGCCGAGGCAAACCTTTTTAACGATATGCTTTTACAAGCGGAGTTGCAAAGTCGCTTTATGGTGACGCATGCTACTTTGATCGGTGGACTTGGGGGAGGATGGAACTCTTCTAAACTACCATAAAAAGGAAGTAAAAGGAGATCCTAGATTTTACAAATTGTGCAATTATAAAGTCTATTTTCTAACTTCTTTATGTGAAGGTTTACGCATATAATTAAGATAAGAGATAAATATTGAGATCAATAAAAGAGCAGCAATTGTTTCATAGCCGATAGTCCAAACAATAAAAAAAGCACTAAAATCAAGAACAAAAAAGTTTGTAACACTTGCATGTGCGATAAAAAGAAATAAAAAAACCGCACCAGTTACATAAGGAATAAGAAGAAAATAGATACAAAACATGGCTGTTTCCCACCCCTCAGGTGAAAGAATAAAATCATTTATATCAATTTTTTTTGAGCCAAAACTCTCTTGTTGTGTGCGTCTGACCTCTTTCATACGATTGAGATATTTTTGCGTATCACCACTAGATGAAGTATAGAGAATATTGTTACCTAAGCTATCTTTATTTGAGTTTGCCATCTTAATGCACTTTAATTTAATTTTGTGAAATATTATAGCATATTTTGTTTTATTTGTATAATTTATAGTTCGAAGATTCAAATGTGCGCATAAAAAACACTCTATTATTATGTTAAAATTGCATATCTGTATAAAAGGTAAAATCTATTGATAAATTTTGAACCATATCCATTTGAAAAGCTAAATATGCTCCTAAAAAATAGTACTCCAAGTACCGCTTATGAACCTATTGTTTTAACTATCGGCGAGCCACAGTTTGAGACTCCGACATTTATCCAAGAGGAGCTTTGTAAAACTGCTTCTCAACTAAGAAAATATCCAAAAACAGGCGGTGAACCGCTTTTAGTCGAAAGTATGAAAAATTTTGTCTTAAAAAGATTTCATGTGGCCTTAAGTGATGAGCAAATTATTCCTACTTTTGGGACTCGTGAGGTTCTATTTAACTTTCCACAGTTCTTACTTTATGATAAAAAAGAGCCTGTTATGGCTTATACAAATCCGTTTTATCAAATCTATGAAGGTGCGGCAATTGCATCTCGCGCGAAAGTTATCCACATTAACTTAGAGGAAAAAAATGGGTTTAAACCTCTGATAGATGAAGAAGTTCTAAGTCAATGTAATCTCGTTATCATCAACTTTCCAAACAATCCGACAGCATCAGTTTTAACTCTCAAAGAGTTGGGCGAATGGGTAAATCTGGCTTTAAAACACGATTTTGTTTTGATGAATGATGAGTGTTACAGCGAAATATATACAAACAAACCAGTACCTTCGCTTCTTGAAGCATCTCTGCATGTAGGGAATTTGGATTTTAAAAATGTGCTTGTTATAAACTCTATCTCAAAACGCTCTTCAGCTCCAGGATTACGAAGCGGTTTTATCGCAGGTGACGCAAGCATCTTAAAAGAGTATTTGGGTTATCGAACTTATGTTGGATGCGCATCTCCGCTTCCGCTTCAAAGTGCTGCAGCTGCGGCTTGGAATGATGAAACCCACGTGGCAGTCTCACGTGAGATTTATAAAAATAATTTTGCTTTGGTTAAAGAGATCCTTGGATGCGAAGTTTCAGATGCTACCTTTTATGTTTGGCTTAAAGTGTATGATGCTTTGAGCTTTACATGTAAGCTTTATGAAGAGTATAACGTCAAGGTTTTACCAGGAGAATTTTTGGCGCGTGAAGATATAAACGGAGTAAATCCTGGAATCGGATTTGTACGCATCGCACTTGTTGAGAGTGAAGAAAAAACAAAAGAAGCGCTCTTGCGCATAAAGGAGTGTCTTGTATGAATGATCTAAAAGCAGAGGTGTATAAAGCACAAGAAGAGGGCGATATTGCAAAACTTTATATGCTAGAACAGCGTGCACAGGACGAACTGAGCGAAGATGAAGTGATGCGTTACTACTCAAATATCTTGGAACTTGCACTAGAGAGACTTACAGAAGTGCTTGAAAAAGCGATCAAGATGGACATAAACGAGGTTCAAGATTTCGCGACACTTCGTGCTTTATATGAGTATGCGGTTGAGCATTATAGTGCGGGAAGTGTGCATGATGCTTCTGCGCTTTTTGAAGTTTTAAGCGGTCTTAGTAACTCAAAGGAGTTTTCAAAAGCGATGAAGATCCATCAAAAAGCTGCAGATGCAAAAATCACTTTGGATGATTTTATCAATGAAATAGCAGATGTGGACAAAACACAGCAAAACGGCACTTTTTATGTAAGTGCATTCTCATCAAAAGCTGATGAACTTTTCAATGATTCTAAGACAGGGAAATAAATGAAGATCCATTTTATAGGAATAGGCGGCATCGGCATTTCTGGTCTTGCGCAATATATGCATTTTAAAGGGCATACGGTCAGTGGTTCGGATATCAAAGACACTATTATCACAAAAAAACTTCGCTCTCTTGGTATTGAGATCAATGTTCCTCATTTAAGAGAAGCGATTATAGATCAAGATCTTGTCGTTCACTCGGCGATTATTCGTCCGGATAATCCTGAAGTGCTTGCATCAAATGAAAAAGGTATCCGTGTTGTCGCGCGCCGCGAAGCACTTTTAGAGATACTTGATGACAGAAAAGTTTATGCAGTCGCCGCAGCGCACGGAAAAAGTACGACGACTGCTATTTTAGCAGCCATCATGCATGGTTCAGCGATTATTGGCGCTGAGTCAAAAGAGTTTGGTTCAAACGTGAGATATGACAAAGACACAGATTTGATGATCTTTGAAGCTGATGAGAGTGATGGCAGTTTTATCAATTCCAATCCATACTGTGCCATCGTTATCAATGCCGAACCTGAACATATGGAGTATTACGACTATAACTACGAGCTTTTTTATCAAACTTACCGCACGTTTATAGAATCAGCAAAACATAGAGTGCTCAACGCTGAAGACCCATTTTTGGCGCAACTGAGTGACATAGAAGCGACGCGTTTGTATCCGAGTCTTGATATAAAAAATATTGAGTATGTTTTGATAGATGATGAACCGCATACAAAATTTGAACTCAAAAATATGGGTGCATTTTGTGTTTGGGGATTTGGTGAGCATATTGCTGTGGACGCTTCACTTGCAGTTTTGGCGGCTTTGGAAGAGATGGAACTTGAAGATATTCGTACAAATCTTTTGAACTTCAAGGGAATTAAAAAACGTTTTGATATTATCAATATTGAAGAGGAAAGTATCCTTATTGATGATTACGGTCATCACCCAACAGAAATCAAAGCTACGATGCAGTCGGTTAGTGAATACGCACGTCTTAAAGGGTTTGACAAGATTACAGCGATCTGGCAACCACATAAATACTCAAGAACTTTGGATAATCTTGAAGCGTTTATCAGCTGTTTTGACGGATGCGATGAGCTTATTATCCTTCCTGTTTGGGCGGCGGGTGAAGCGGCGCGTCATATTGATTTTAAAGAAAAATTTGCTCGTTATAACCTTACAATGGCTGATAGTATCAAAAGAGATGAGGGCAAATTAGATCTTGTGAAAGAAAATCATATCATCAAAACTTTAGATCACGGTATTATCGTTGGTTTTGGTGCGGGTGATATCACGTATCAATTACGAGGGCTTGTTTAGTGGCTTATCTTTACGCTCTTGTTGTTCTTGCTTTGCTTTTTGGCATCTTGCACTATTTTACAGAGCTTTCATTCAAACAAAAGGCTGTCGTCGTACTCACGCTTGCAACAGCCATTTTTGCTGGATACCTTTATAACACACACTCTGCAAGCGAGCAAGAGAAAATTTTACGTGTTGTACAAGATTTTCAAAATGGAAAAACGCTTACATGCGAAGTGCCCCATGGGTATAAGGGCAAAGATATTAACTCTAGCAACTATACGCTAAGCATCGGAACTTACACATTTATCGGTAAAGAAAACAGCTCTTCTCGCGGAGATATGGTAAGCGCGTCTTCATGTCAGTAACAAACAATACTCATTTTGACAAGCTCACCGCACAGCTAGATCTTTCTGCGCATATCAACTCTCTACAATCTTTTTTTTCACGTGAACAGTCTTTATATATCGAAGGCGATCAAGAGAGACATTATCGTTTTATCAAAGAGCTTGAGAAAATTGAGTTTAAAGCACCGCCTAAAATCCTTCCTTTTTCTACGATTATTATGCATCTCAAAAAGCATGGAGTTTTGCGCTTTGATCAGATATTTGAGCTCATAAAGCTTGTTCGTTATATCAGATATTTTAAAAATCGTGAGATACGAGGGATGTTTGGAGAGTGGGTCGATAAGGTCGTCATTCCTGATAATTTCATAGATATTGATAGATATTTTGATGAGAGCGGAAACTTTGAAGAGCAGCTTGATGCCCAGCTTTTTGGGCTGGCTCAAAGGATCAAAGCCCATAAAAACGAGATAAGTGCTTCACTTAAACGTCTTTTACATGGACAAAAACTTGGTTCCTATCTTGTAGACACGCAAGTACATTACTTAAATGAAGAAGAGTGTTTACTTGTGCGCGGCGGCTTTAATCATGTGCTCAAAGGTAGCGTTATAGGGCGCTCTACGGGCGGATACTTCTACGTTTCTCCAGATGCCATCATCAAAGAAAAACAGGCAATCCGCTTTATAGACCAAGAGCGTGAAGCACTTTTTTATGAGTATGCAAAACAGTTCTCTAGCAAACTCTCCGAGATGGTTTTGTTTTTGAGCTACATTGACAAAGAGTTTGACAGATTTGATCATTACCAAGCGCGTATTCACTTTGCAAAAAGCAAAGATTTAGCGATATTACACGCTCAAAAGAACTCAGATATCATCATGCATGAGTTCAAACATCCAGCCCTTGAACACGCAAAAAGCGTGAGTGTTGATTTTACGAAAAAAGTGCTGATGATAACGGGTGTCAATGCCGGTGGAAAGACGATGTTACTCAAGTCGATCCTCTCAAGTGCTTTAATGGCAAAATATCTTATCCCGATGAACATTAATGAGAACCGCTCATCTATCGGGAGTTTCAAACATATCGATGCCATAATAGATGATCCTCAAAATGTCAAAAATGATATCTCAACTTTTGCCGGACGTATGAAAGAGTTTGCGCATCTTTTTGAACACCGCTCAACGCTTGTGGGAGTCGATGAGATCGAGCTTGGAACAGACAGCGATGAAGCGGCGGCTTTATTTAATGTCATCCTTGATGAGCTTATCAAAAAAGATCAAAAGATCGTCATAACTACGCACCATAAACGTCTGGCTTCTTTGATGGCTGACCGTGATGATGTGGAGCTTTTAGCGGCTTTGTATGATGAAGAGCGCCGTTTGCCGACTTATGATTTTCTCCATGGTGTTATCGGTAAGAGTTATGCTTTTGAAACGGCGAGTCGTTATGGCATAGCACCGCATATCGTAACGCGTGCCAAAGAGGTTTACGGACTCAACCATGAGAAACTCAATGAACTCATTGAACGCGGCTCAACGATGGAGAGAGAACTAAAATACAAACATAAACTCGTAGATGAGAAGCTTGATGATCTGCAAAAAAAAGAGCAGAGAGTCAAAGAACTTGAAGAGTCTCTGTATATAGAGCTTAATACTCAAAAACAAAAGCTTAAATCTGAGTTTGATATCGCAATAAACGAAGCAAAAAAAGCCGCAACGGCAAATGATACAGCGGCGATTCATAGAGCGATGAACAAAGCAAATAACGCGCTTCCAAAAGAGCCGATAGAACCACCGAAGAAAAAAGCCTTTAATTTCAGCGCGGGTGATAGCATCAAATACCGAGGTCAAAGAGGTACTATCGTCTCTTTAAAAGAGAAAGAGGCGATGATAGAAGTAGAAGGAATGCGCCTTCGCGTGAAGATCTTTGATCTCAAACCCTCAGGCAATGAAGCGGTGAAAAAGCAAAAGAGCGAGCTTACTTTACATGTAGATAAAAAGAGTGGTTTAAAATGTGACTTGCACGGTCTTCGTGCCGAAGAAGCAGAAGAGGTCTTGGACAAGTTTATCTCCGATGCTCTGATTCAAGGCTGGGATGAAGTTTTAGTCTATCACGGCATCGGCACTGGCAAACTTTCCTATGCTGTAAAGAACTATCTTAGTGCTCATCCAAAAGTCAAAAAATTTGAAGATGCACCGATACAGATGGGTGGATACGGGGCAAAACTTGTACATCTTTAGGAGTAAAAGTTGAATTATCAAGAGTATGAAAAAGCGGTTATAGAGCTAAATAATTACGCCTATCACTATTATGTCTTAGATAATCCGATCACAACGGATGAAGTTTATGACAAGCTATATCATCATATTATAGAGTATGAAGAAAAAAATCGAGAGCAAATACTTGAAAATTCTCCGACACAAAGAGTTGGAGATGTTGTCTCTGAGGGCTTTAATAAAGCAAAACATAAAAGCCGAATGTGGAGTCTTGAAGATGTTTTTAACGAGGATGATCTGCAAAAATGGCTGACACGAGTTTATAAATTTGATGATATTGTTACTTTTTACTGTGAACCAAAATATGATGGCGCGAGCTTAAATCTTTTGTATGAAGATGGAAAATTGACTCAAGCCATCACTCGCGGTGATGGAGTAGAGGGCGAAGATATTACTCAAAACGCAAAGACGATTAAGACGATTCCACTAAGTATCGAGTACAAGGAAGCCATAGAAATACGTGGCGAAGTCGTAATCTTTAAGGCTGAGTTTGAACGCATTAATGAAGATCGTGTAAAAAATGGCGAAAACCTTTTTGCAAACCCTCGAAATGCCGCGGCTGGAAGTCTAAGACAGCTTGATTCAAGCATCACGGCAAATAGAAATCTTGTGTTTTTGCCTTATGGCATTGGTGAAAATACGCTTGATATTTCATTGCTTAGTAAAAGAATGGAATTTATCTATTCCCTTGGCTTTAAGATGCCTCCGCACCGCAGACTTTGCGAGCGTTTTGAAGATATCGAAGCTGTCTATGAAAAGATGAAAGATGAACGTGAGAGCTATGAGATGATGCTTGATGGCATGGTCGTAAAAGTAGACCAAATCGAGGCTCAGGAAAATATGGGGTACACGGTTAAAGTTCCCCGCTGGGCAGTGGCATATAAGTTTCCAGCAGTGGAAAAAATCACGACTGTAAGAGATATCATTCTTCAAGTTGGACGCAGTGGAGTCATTACGCCTGTTGCGATTGTCGAGCCTACAAACATCGATGGTGTCGTAGTTGAGCGTGCAACGCTTCATAACTTTGATGAGATACAGAGAAAAGATATCCGCATCAATGACAAGGTTATTATTTTAAGAAGCGGCGATGTGATACCAAAAATCATCAAGGTTTTGGAGCTCCATCGCGATGGAACTCAGAGAGAAGTTTCTCGCCCAAAAGAGTGTCCGGTTTGTGGCAGTGAACTCCTTGATGAGGGCGCGCTTATAAAGTGCCAAAACCTTACTTGTAAGGCTCGCGTGGTAAACTCTATAATCTATTTTGCTTCCAAGCAGTGCCTCAATATCGACGGTCTAGGCGATAAAATTGTTAAAGCACTTTTTGAATCGGGCTTGGTTGAGAGTGTCGAAGATATTTTCTCTTTAACACTTGAAAAACTTTTGGCTCTTGACGGATTTAAAGAGAAAAAATCGCAAAATCTGCTTGACTCGATTGAGAATGTAAAAGGGTGTGACTGCTGGAGATTTATAAACTCTTTGGGCATAGAACATATAGGTGAAGTCGCTTCAAAAACTCTTTGTAGCGCGTTTGGACTTCTTTTTGTGGATGCTACAAAAGAACAACTCATCGCACTTGAGGGGATTGGCGAAGAGATGGCTGAAGCTGTTTTAGAGTTTGTTAGAGTCAATCATGAACATATTTTACGACTTCAGAGTTTTTTACTTCCAGTCGTTCCAGCGCCAAAAGTAGAGGTATTAGAAAATCCGTTTAAAGGTAAGAGTGTCGTTTTAACAGGTTCTATGAGCCAGCCTCGTGATGAGATAAAAAAGATGCTTGAAGCACTTGGTGCAAAAATTGTGGGCTCAGTTTCAAAAAAGACGGATATGGTAATATATGGTGATGATGCGGGTAGCAAGTATGACAAGGCTGTAGAACTTGGAGTGCAAACTCTTGATGAAGATGAAATGAAAGAGATGTTAGATGTGTGATATGCAAAGAAAGAGAGAGATAAAAATGAGAATAGAGGTACAGTTTTGATACGTTTAGATCAATATTTAGTAGAATCAGGTAAAGTTGAAACAAGAAATAAAGCGCAAAGTATGATCAAAGAGGCTCTTGTCTCCGTCGATGGTGTGATAATATTAAAAAGCTCACTTAAAATCGATCCAGAACTTTCAAAAATAAAGATACAAGAACATAAAGATTATGTAAGCCGTGGAGCGTTTAAACTTGATGCATTTTTAGATGAACTTGACATGAAAATCGAAGGACGTAATGCCTTAGACATTGGTTCATCAACAGGTGGGTTTACACAAGTTTTACTTGAACACGGAGCCTTACATGTAAGCTGTGTAGATGTAGGAAGCGATCAGTTGCACCATTCACTTCGCAGTGATGAGAGAGTGAGTGTGTATGAAAATCAAGATATCCGAGCATTTGAGCCAAACGAGAAGTTTGATCTTGTAACGAGTGATGTGTCTTTTATCTCACTTTTGCATATTTTAGATGCTGTAGATACACTTGCAAGTGATACGATCATCCTACTTTTTAAACCTCAGTTTGAAGTGGGTCGTGAAGCAAAAAGAGATAAAAATGGTGTTGTTACAGATGAAAAAGTGATACAAAAAGCGATGATACATTTTGAGGATGCTTGTATGATAAAGGGATGGAATCTCGTGTTAAAATCAGCATCAAAACTCACAGGTAAAGAGGGAAATCTTGAATACTGCTACTGCTATAAAAAATAGTGATACCATCGCCATAGGTGGATTTGATGGCGTACATGTAGGACATCAACGTTTGTTTGCACATCTGGGAAAACAGGGTTGTGTCGTCGTCATTAATTCAGGATTTGCAAATCTCACTCCAAAGAGAGAGCGAGAGAAATTTACGCATTATCCACTTTACTATTTTGGCCTTGAAAATATTCGTCATCTTGATGCAGATGGATTTATTGCACTCTTGAAAGAGGAGTTTCCACGTCTTAAAAAGATCGTCGTAGGTTATGATTTTCATTTTGGAAAAGAGAGAGCGTACTCTCACGATGACCTAAAAGAGCGATTTGATGGAGAAGTGATCGTTGTTGATGAAGTAAAGGTTAATGGAGAGTCTGTACACTCTCGCACAATCAGACACAAACTCTCGCATGGAGATATAAAAACTGCTAATGCACTACTGGGCTATAACTATACCATCCAAGGTAAGGTCATAAAAGGGCAGGGACTCGGAGCGAAGGAATTGGTCGCGACTATCAACTTAAATGTAAGCGATTTTATGTTGCCACGCGAGGGCGTATATACGACTGTGACGCGACTAGATGATGAAGAGCATTTTCATCCATCTATCTCTTTTATAGGACATCGCGCTTCAACAGATGGAACTTTTGCTGTGGAAACACATATCTTAGATGGCAAGATAGAGTGTACAAAACATGCGAGTATCAGTTTCATCAACTTTGTACGCGAAAATATAAAATTTGATTCAATCGATGACTTAAAAAAACAGATAAACAGAGATATAAATATCTCAAAAAGTGAGCTAAAGATGTTACAACTATGAGTGAATTAAAAAGAGTTTTTTTACATCGTCATGAAGCGATAGATTTTGAATTTACGCAAAATAAAGAGGATTTTATCGTTGAAGAGATCTTTGCAAAACCTTTTAAACAAAAGGGCAGTTTTCTCATCTTACATGTAAAGAAAGTCAATATGACGACTTGGGAGATGATAGAAAAGATTGCTGCTTTTTTAAACATTCATGAGAGTTCAATCGGATATGCAGGGCTTAAAGACAAATACGCGACAACGACTCAATACATTTCAGTGCCGCAAAAATATGAAAAAGAGCTCAAAAAATTTCAAGATAAACAGATAACAATCTTAGAGATTTTTAGAGATACGCAAAAGATAAGTATCGGTGATCTCTCCGCCAACCGCTTTAAAATCAAACTGCATAAAGTGGATGATATGAAAGCTGGGAAAATAGAAAAGATCGCTAGAAGCTTGGAAAAGACAGGCTTTGCAAACCATTTTGGATATCAAAGATTTGGTCAGGATTCTTTGACTCAGGCAAAAGAGATGATAGATGGAGAACTTTTTATTAAAGATAAAAAAGTGAAAAAGTTTTTGACAAGTGTGTATCAGAGTTATCTTTTCAATGAATGGCTTAATGAGCGCGTAGAAATAAGCCAAAAAGAGAAATCAACTACTCTGACACTCCTTGATGGCGATGTGATGCTAGGACGTGATGAAAAGCTTTTTACTCCAAAAACACCTTCGTTAAAAGATTTTCTTAGCAGAAAAATAGTTCCAACAGGCTTGCTTGTAGGACGTGAAGTTTTTAGAGCAAGAGATGCAGCAAGAGAAATAGAAGCTAAATATGATGATGAGCTTCTCGCGGAAAAAGGTTTACGTCGTCGCGCATGGATATATCCTGAAATGCTTACATGTAAGTATCTGCAAAAAGATGGAGATTTTGAGCTCTCTTTTGTGCTTCCAAAAGCCTCTTATGCTACGATTTTTATCGAAAATATTGCAAATAGAAATTTTCAGTAAAAATTTCTCTATAAATAAATTTTATATGTTAATATATTGATTGTATAATAAAGGGGAGTTGGGTTGAAGAATATTTTATTGGTGGCAAAAGTAAAAGCATTGCAAGAGGGCAGTGACACTGTCAGATTAGATCATATACAAACGGCTTTGAATAATGTTACAATAAATATTCCTAAATTAGAAGCTTTTTTCTATAAGGTTTTTGGGGCTTCTTTAAAATTTCCAGAAGCGAAATATACATATGAAATACTTCAAAGTACTCAAATAAAGCAACCTTTGAAATATGATAAAAATGTAAAAAATATTTTCACTCAGTTAAAAAATAAAAATATAGATATAAACCTTATGAATATCTCTCGATTGAACGTTTTAGATAACTTGGAATTTGATTATCTTGATTTTTCTCAAACTCTTTATACAAATGTTCATAATGAAGAGATAAAATCTTTGTATGATGTAAGTTATATTTATGAACCTGCAGAAGCGATTGATGAGCTAGGACTTCCTGAAGAACTTGTAGATGAGTTGATCGAAGATTATGTTGAACAAATACTTAAAACCTATGGTGAATTTCAGCTACATATTTCATTATTATGGGAAAAAGATTTTTTAGGAGAGTCTCTTGACTTTACTCCCCTGAGGGATCTGGCACACAAAAATCTTGGAGTAGCTAAAAACCTACGTATAGAAGATGCGATAACCTTGCTTAGCAAGATAAAGAAAGAGGAAAATTTAGAGATACTATCCCAGTGCTTGGAACTCTTAATAAGCAGTGCAATCAAGCTTAAGCCGACAAAAGCCTGCGAAACGATGTTTGATTCAATAGATGAGTTAAAAAGGTTTCAAAAGCTTCATTCTAATAAAGAGAAAATTTTACAAAATATCAAAAACTGATTATTTGTTACTGTCTTTTATCGCCTTCGCTAATTGAGCCGCCGTAGTTACTGGTTTGTCCAAATTCATCATCTGTTCTGAATCATGTGTGGTTGGGATCACCAATGCCAATAAAATAAAGATAAGTGAAAAGATGATCCCACCAAGTAGAGTAAGAAGAAGTTTTAATTTAAAGCTGTTCATAGGATGATTTTACAAGATATTTGTTTAGGGCAGACTTATAAGAGTTAAGAAAGCTTCTTTTCTTTTTTTAACTCTTTGATATCTTCGAGATTTTTTGTAACTCTTTGATAATATGGCATATTGATCATACCGCCATTATAGCCGCTGACTGAGTTGATATAGTTTTTTCTGCTATTTTTTAGAATGACAAAATAGTGTGTTGCAATGCGCGCAGAAAATTCTGAATCTGTCAGCAATCGGTTTGCAATTTGTGAGTCATTAAGAGAATGAACCCAACTGAGTTTTTTTACTTGACTAGCAACGTAACGTACAGTTTGAACTTGAACCTGCATAACTCCAAGCGATGCTTTTGTAAGTGGAACATTTTTATGAAAATCTCCGATAAGATTTTTACCGGCACTACTTTCGGTTAAACAGATCGCACTCATAGTGTCTTCATATGTTTCACCTTTTGAATCTGGAATAGTTTTTGCAATTTCTCTTACAGAGTTTAATATTTTTATTTGATCATCTGATACATCATTTGCTGCTGCAAATAAAGAATATGAGAAGATAAGTGACAGTAATAACAATAATTTCAATCGTGCTCCTTAATTTGAGCTGAAATTATAGCAAAATGAGATACGTAAAAGCTAATGGAACTTAAACAGACCTTGCTTTGAAGCAGTTGGATTAATAATATTTATAAGTTTTTATTCTAGTAGTTTTCTCCTATATTTTGGGGTTTACTACACTTAGAGGTCAAAAAAAAAGAAAATTTTTCAGAGTTGTAGTTTTTTGTTAGATTTTTTCTATTTTTTATAAAAATATTGGATAAGAAAAGAGTTTTTTAAGGATTTGTCTAGAGTTGCAAGTTTCCTAAAAATGATCTTTTCTAGTTATAATAAAAAAATTTATGGATTTTACAATACACGATGAATAGTTTAAGGCAGGCAACAATATATGAATGAGATGAAACGAGCAATATATCATAGTATTTGGGTGTCATCTTTGAGCGTTGCCCTCAATTTTGGTTTTAAAGTATTTTTGGCACGCTTTATCTCTAAAACAGATCTTGCTCTTTATTTTACAGCAATCGATATCTTTACGATGACACTTTTAGTTTTAGTCGGCTTTCGAAGCTCTATGGTCGTGACTTTTGCGCATACAAAAGATGATTATAAGATAATAAAAGTATTTAGAGTAGTGCTGTTTATGACAGTTCTAGCAGTTTGGGGTTTTATTATTCCCTATCTCAAACATAAAATCGGTGTTCATATAGATTATTGGTATCTTGTTTTTACTGTTATCTCTTTAGGATTTAGTGTCTATTATACAAATCTAATCGCCATGTATCGGATGTATAAGACCATTAATTTTGTGACATTTTTAGAACCTGCTTTGATGATAGTCTGGTTTTTAATCGCCTACTTTTTAGCAAGTACAAAAGGTTTGCAACCACTTTTCATCTCTACGATAATGACAGCATTTTGTCTCTCTTTATACATATATATAGTAAAAATAAGAAATATTAAAAGTATTTCTGTTGAAAAACCAAAGCAGCTTCATGACACACAAAAATTTTTAAAAAATTCACTAGTTTCAACCATAGAGTTTGGTTCAGGAATAGTAATGATGTATACAGCGGTTCTTTTGATTATGAAGTACTTTACTCTCGAAGAGCTTGGAGATTTTCAAGTCGTAGTAAAACCTGTATTTACTTATATGTTAATGCTTTTTGTCTTTCCGATCTTTCGTTTTGTTCTGCCTGAACTCTCAAAGCTTTATGGAGAAAAGAAATATAAAGAATTATATAGAATAAAGATGTGGGTTTTCAAATTTGCTTTGAGTGTAGGTACTACTTTTATCGTACTTTCTTTACTTTTTGCCGATAAAGTTATTTTATATCTTTTTTCAGCAAGCTATGAAGAATCAGCTCTGATGGTAATACATATCTCATTTTTCTTTGTTTTTGTGATTTTAAATGCTTATCAGATTGCATTTATCAAAGCAAGTGGCGATTTCTTATCGGCACTCTTTATTCGTTTGTGGGGCATCGCTTCTTTTGTTGCGCTTTTTTATATGATATACATGTTCTATTCAAAAAATATTATCTCTGTTATTGTCGCGCTTATTGGAAGTTATATATCTATGTTTTTAATCTCTTTATATAAAGAAAGAAAAATTTTACGAAGATTTAAAGATTAGATTTTCATCTAATCTTCATGTGTTAAATAGATCCAAAACTCTTTATGAGTCTTACCTTGATTTAAAAAGTAGAATTGGAGTATGCTTACTCTATAAAGAGTGATGAGCATTTTTACATAAGGTATGAAAAGAGAGATAGCAACTAAAGATGATTGTATTTTTTCACCCTTAGAGTTTATCATTTCATCCACACCAATATTTTTACTTAAATAAATTCCAAAAAGTATGGAAAAAACAAAATTGAGTAATATTCCAAAAATGAAATAAGCTACAAAATCTTGTTCAAACATTCCTGCTATCATACTAAATACTTATTTATAGTTTTTGATAGCATCTTCAAGAATTTTTGTAGCACTTGCTTTATCTTCAAAACCTTTCACTTTTACCCATTTGTTTGGCTCAAGCATTTTATATGTCTCAAAGAAGTTTTTGATCTTTGCTAAAGTATGTTTTGGAATATCTCCAAGATCTTGGATTTCATCAAAAGTAGGATCGATTTTAGAAACAGGAACTGCTAAAAGTTTTTCATCTATTCCGCTTTCATCTTCCATGATCAAAACACCAACTAAACGACAGTTAACAACACAACCAGCTTGCATAGGGTACTCAGCAAGAACTAAAACGTCTGCAGGATCTCCATCTTGAGAAAGAGTTTGATTTACAAAACCGTAGTTTGCAGGATAGTACATTGCAGAGTGCATAACGCGGTCAAGAACAAGAGCGCCGCTCTCTTTTTCTACTTCATATTTAATATTTGATCCACATGGAATCTCAATGATTGCTTTTACTTTGTCTGGATTTTCGCCGTAACCGATTTTATCTAGATTCATACTTATTTCCTTCTTAATTTTTTAATGGTGAAATTATATCGTTTAAACTTTATATGTTCGTAAAATAGTTTAAAAAAAGTAACAAAGATTGCATAAATATGCACAATAGAGGGAAATCTATAAAAAGTTTAAACTTAATTATAATATGATTATGAATTATTTGATAAGGTGAATGATATGGAAACAAATTTAGTTCTAGAGGGAACGAAGTTTATGTTTCTTGGCATGGGAGCAGTTTTCCTTTTCTTATTGGTTATGATCTTGGTTATAAAAGCTGTAACTAAAGGTTCTAATAGATTTGTTCCGGAACTCAAAAGTCTGTCCCTAGAAGAAACATATACGGAAACTCGTATTGAACATATGTCAGAGCAACACAAGCGAAGGATAATCGCGGCAATTACAGCGGCGATTATGTATCACAGGTCGAAGCAAGACAATAAAAAAGTAATTGCAGCAGTAACAGCGGCAATTATGCATCACAGTGAAGGATAATAATGGCAAAGAAATTTATTGATATCATGGATACAACATTCAGAGACGGATTTCAATCTGTTTTTGGCGGTCGTGTACTCATGGATGATTTTTTCCCGGCAGTTGAAGCAGCAAAACATGCAGGAATAACACACTTTGAATTTGGTGGTGGAGCTAGATTTCAGTCTCTTTATTTTTATTTGAATGAAGATGCATTTACAATGATGGATAGATTTCGCGCAATCGTTGGACCAGATGCGAATCTTCAAACGCTTGCTCGCGGTATTAACACAGTTATGCTCGATACTGGTTCAAGAGAACTTATCGATCTGCATGCAAAGATGTTCAAAAAACATGGAACGACTACGATCCGTAATTTTGATGCATTAAATGATGTTGAAAACCTTAAGTATTCAGCTGAGCGAATCACACACTACGGATTAAAACATGAAGTGGTTGTAACGATGATGGATTTACCTCCAGGATGTGTCGGTGCTCATGATGTTCACTTTTATGAAAAAACTTTACGTGATATCTTAGACAGTGGCATTCCATATGACAGTATCTGTTTTAAAGATGCAAGTGGAACTTCAAGCCCTAAAAAAGTGTACGATACCATTAGAATGGCGCGTGCTTTAGTTCCTGAGGGAACACATTTACGTCTTCATACACATGAGACAGCTGGTGTTTCTGTTGCTGCTTATCTTGCAGCTCTTGATGCTGGAATCGATGGTATAGACATGGCTGCTGCTCCAGTGAGCGGTGGAACATCTCAACCAGATATTTTGACTATGTTACATGCAACTAAAGGGATGAACTATGACCTTGGTGGATTAGAAATTGAAAAAATCTTGACATATGAAAAAGAGGTAGAGCGTTGCCTTGAAGATTACTTCATGCCGCCAGAAGCTACAGCAGTTTCTCCTCTTATTCCATTCTCACCAATGCCTGGTGGAGCACTCACTGCAAATACGCAGATGATGCGTGACAACAATATTTTGGATAGATTTCCAGAAGTTATCGATGCGATGCGTGAAGTTGTTGAAAAGGGTGGATATGGTACTTCTGTAACTCCAGTTTCACAGTTTTACTTCCAACAAGCACTCAACAACGTAATGCAAGGTCCATGGAAAGCTATTGCTCCGGGATATGGAAAAATGGTTCTTGGTTATTTTGGTAAAACTCCAGTTGCACCAGATCCTGAGATTGTAAGAATCGCTTCAGAAAAATTACGTTTAGAACCAACAACGAGAAATGCTTTAGATCTTGCAGATGAAGATGAGAGCAAATCTTTGGGGCACTGGACAAAAATTTTAGAAGAAGAGGGCATTGCAACTACTGAAGAAAATATCTTCATCGCTGCGGCTTGTCATCATAAAGGTATCGCTTTTCTTAAAGGTGAAGCAGAAGTAAATGTTAGAAAAAAATCAACCATGCAAACAAATAAAGGAGTAAAAAAAATGAGTACAGGAAATTATACAGTAGTAGTAGACGGACAAAAGTTCAGTGTTCAAGTGGCAGAGGGTGATGCAAACATTCAAGTAACAGCAGTAAATGGTGAGAGTTTCTCAATGCCAGCACCTCAAGCAGCACCAGTGGCTCCAGCTGCTCCAGTGGCACCAAAAATAGATGGCACTGCAGTCAATGCAATGCTTCCAGGTTCAGTTTGGAAAGTATCAGCTACTGTTGGCCAAAGTGTTGCTGAAGGTGACGTTCTTTTAATCTTAGAATCAATGAAAATGGAGATCGATGTTGTTGCTCCTTGTAGCGGTGTTGTAAAATCTCTCAATGTAAATATAAATGATAAAGTAGTAGAAGGTCAATTAGTAGCTGTAATAGGCTAATTAAATGAAACTGTTTTTAGTAATTTGCTTTACTCGGATTTGTTGAAGCAAGTGCTGGGGAGAATATCTCAGTACCTGCTTCACAGATTGGGTTAAAAGAGGGTTTAACTCAGGTTACAATAAAACAGGACTCATATCAGAGTAGAGATTTCACTGATATGATTTCTGGGTTCTTAGAATCTACGGGTATTTATGTTTTAATCCATCCAAAAGCAGATGAACTTAGTGCAAGCGGTCAAACAATGAGCGACTTTCATAAAGGCGTGGGTCGTGTTATAATGATTCTTGTGAGTTTTTTGATTTTCTGGTTGGCTATCAAAAAAGGTTTCGAGCCTCTTTTACTTTTACCGATAGGTTTTGGTGGGCTTTTAGCGAATATACCAATAGCTGATATGGCAGATCCTAACGGATTTTTAGGCGTTATCTATCAAGCTGGTTTAGCAAATGAACTTTTTCCTCTTATCATCTTTGTGGGTGTTGGAGCTATGACAGATTTTGGTCCTCTGCTCTCAAATCCAAAAAACTGCACTTCTCGTCGGTGCTGTTCCCCTTTCTCAATACACGGATATTTTTGATTTTACACTGAAGCAAGCTTCGACGATTTCAATCATTGGTGGAGCTGATGGTCCGACATCTATCTTTATTTCAACATATCTTGCTCCTGAACTTTTAGGCGCAATTGCAGTTACTTCATATTCCTATATGGCATTAGTTCCAATTATTCAGCCTCCGATTATGAGAGCACTTACAACAGATAAAGAACGTCGTATTAAAATGACAACCCTTCGTCATGTATCTCGCGTAGGAAAACTGATATTTCCACTTATGGTTTTGACACTTTCTATTTTAGTGTTACTTGAATCTATATAATGAACCCCTAAAATCAAACCAGTAAAATCTATTTTTTAATTCCAAAACGCTAGAATAAAATACGGAATATATAGGGATTAAGAAATGAGCATCAAACGAAAAATATACAGTGCTGAGTTCAAAGCAAAATTGGTT
>CAISHH010000018.1 GCA_903885085.1 uncultured Campylobacterales bacterium | reverse complement strand
GTAGCTAAAAGCTCATAAAATAGGGCTTTATTGAACTTTTCTTATTTGTCAAGCTTGATGATACACACTGTCTCTGGCTCCTAGAAAGCGATACTTTTTTGTTGTTTTTGCATTGGAATTAGGTGCGAAAGCTCAGTTATAATATATTTTTATGAGAAGTAGAAAATGATTTTGGAAGGGTATTGTCTTGAAACTAATATCATCTTACATATTTAAGAATTTGCACTATAATTGAAAACTTACAAATTAGGATTATAGTTGCCAAGCATGCCAGAACATCTTAAAAATCAGAATTGCAAAATCTTAATTGTCGAAGATGACCCTATCGTTGCTTTGGATCTGAGTTATCAACTCAAAGAGATGGGATGTTATATCATCGGAACTGCAAAGAATCATGCGGAAGCTGTCGAGTTGATGTTTTTGAATCCGGCTGATATTTTATTATGTGATATCAATCTTAAAAGTCATTACACTGGGATCGATGTTGTTCGATCAATTTCTCAAACCTATGACCCTGTAATCATCTATCTGACTGCATTAGAAGATATGCAGACTCTCGAAACAGCTCTTGCTACCAATCCACAAAGTTATCTTTTAAAACCATACCGATATTCAGAACTTTATGTTGCTGTGAAAGTGGCCTTAAAAAGTGTCCATCAAAAGAAAAAAAAACTTTCTCTTCAAGTTTTAAATCTTGGAGATGGATATCAGCTATATATCGAAAGAAAAACACTCATTAAAAATGAAAATGTCATCACACTCACAAAAAATGAAACCAAACTTTTACTGTTATTGGCTTCAAATTTGAATCAAATGACAAGTTTTGAAATGTTGGCTTATTCCATTTGGCCTGAGCAAACAGTGTGTGAAAGTAATCGAAGGACATTGATCTATCGACTTCATTCTAAACTCGAGTATAAACTTATTACCAGTTTGTCTGGTGTAGGCTGTCATTTTACAGATTTTCCACCCACTTTTATTTGACATACTGACTGTTTTCGCATTTTTTTATTAAAGTGACGCTAATGTGACGTAAATAATTCTATACTACTGCCAACAAATGATCAGAGCACCTTTTTTTGTTCATATAATAGTCAGGATGAATCATATGCAACCGTTACTAAGTTCTTCATTATGGATTCACTGTTTACCTGAACCTGTACTAGTTTTTGACCCGATAGATGGACATATTTTATATGCCAATGAGATCGCCGCGCAGTTGTTTGAATGTTCATTAGCTGAACTTATTGAAAAAAAGGTACTTGAACTTGATGCTCATCTACGCAATCTACTTACATGGCAGGCACAAGCAGAAATTATAAAGCATAATGGCCACACAAAAATGACGAGTATTTATCGTAAACAAGACGGCACTACCATTCCTGTCGAGGTGACTTCGATGTATTGTTATGATACGATAGAGTGTATTGTAAGTATTATTCATGATATTTCTGAGTACACAGAAAAAACAGAAAAAATTACCATTTCTCTGCAAGAAAAAGAACATCTGCTCAAAGAGATCCATCACCGTGTAAAAAATAATCTTCAAACTATTTCGAGTCTTTTGTCTTTAGGGAGCAAAAAAATCTCTGATGAATCATTGATTCAAGTATTAAAAGACAGCCAAAACCGTATTCATGCAATAGCATCGGTACATGAAATTCTCTATAAATCAGATATAGCCGGGCGTGTTGATATGTCCAAATATCTCAAATATTTGGTTGATACACTAATCGATTCGTTTGGCTCGTTGGCCGCTGACATAATTATAGAGATGAAAAATGAGAAATTATTTTGTTTGATGGACACAGCAATGCCGTGCGGATTAATTCTTAATGAATTGATCTCAAATAGTATACAACATGCATTTACAGAAAGTTTAACAGAGAAAAAAGTGAAAATAACGCTTGCATGTGAGGAAAATGGATTTATCGTGTTAACTGTAGCAGACAATGGAGTAGGCTTTGATCAAAAAAATATTGAAGAGAATATGACAGTCGGATTAAAACTTGTTTCAATTTTGACAAAACAGTTAAATGGTGTCTTAAATGTTAAACGGGAGAATGGGATGACCTTTCAGATAAAATTTACTGCACCGCAACTCCTTAAAGTAGATAATAAATGAAAATGAAAAAAATTTTAATAGTTGAAGACGAAGGTATTGTTGCTCTGGATTTACAAGACCGTTTAGAGCTACTGGGATATAAAATTGAGGGTATTGCAGATACGGCTAAAGATGCTGTTAAAATGGCCGCAAAATTTAGTCCCGATTTGGTGTTGATGGACATCGTTCTCAAGGGCGAACATGATGGTATAGATGCAGCACGTCAAATAAATGATTTATTTGGTATTCCAGTCGTATTTTTAACGGCTTATGCTGATGAAAAAACTTTGGCACGGGCAAAGCAGAGTAATCCTTATGGATATATAGTAAAACCTTTTACTGCCCATATGCTTCGTAGCAACATCGAAATGGCATTGCATCGCCATGACATAAATAAAGCACTTGAGCTTAGATATTCAACAACTCTATCAAGTATTGGAGATGCTGTTATCTCATTTGATCATGATGGAAAAATACTCTATATTAATCCTATGGCTGAAGCATTGACCGGATGGAAAGCTCAAGAAGCGGTCAATTGCCATTTATCTGAAGTCGTGGTATTAAGAGATGTTCGGTTGGAAGAGGGTGTGCCAATCGATCCGATCCAGTTGATGAACTTGAATATGCTTACATCATATAATGGTGGATATATACTTCAATCAAAATTTGGGATTACAATCCCGATTGCTCCTAGCATTATTGCGATCAAAAACGATAGTGACGATGAAGAAGTCCAATCAGGCATTATGATTTTTTCAGATAAACGTGAACATTTAATTAGTGAACGCCAGGTACAGATGGCGGAGAAAATTTTTGATAACAGCATAGAAGGGATTATCCTTACAGATAATGAACTGCGTATTCAGCAAGTTAATAAAACCTTTACGGAAGTGACGGGTTATGATTTTGCCGAAGTGGCTGGGAAAACACCTGCACTACTACAATCAGGGCAACATGACCGTGATTTTTACAAAAACATGTGGGCTTCGTTAAAGAGGAGCGGAATGTGGCAAGGCCAGATTTACAATAAACGAAAAAGTGGTGAAGTCTATCCTGAGTGGTTGAGCATTTACAGCATTAAGAGCACAGATGGTGAGGTAATAAATTATATAGGGCTTTTTAGTGATCTGACAGAAAAACGTATGACACAGGAACATATACATCAATTAGCCCATTATGATGCTTTGACAGGCTTGCCTAATCGATTATTGTTTATGGAGCGCTTAAAACAGAGTATTGTAATGTCTCGTCGTAAAAAAGCATCAACGGCACTATTATTTATTGATTTGGACGGATTTAAAAAAATTAACGATTCTTTGGGACATGATGCAGGCGATCTTCTTCTTCAAGAAGTTTCTTTGCGACTGAAAAAATATATGCGTGAAAGTGATACGGTGTGTCGACTTGGAGGTGATGAATTTACTATTATCATCGAAGGATATAGCCAAATCAATGATATCGTCATTGTTGTTTCTAAAATTTTAAAAGAGCTTGCGCAAGCGGTTCATCTGGGAGAGCGGAAAGTGTATATTACTGCCAGCATCGGTATCAGCCTTTATCCCGATGACGGGCAGGATATTCAAAGTCTGGTCAAGAATGCAGATACGGCAATGTATGCTGCTAAAGACAGAGGAAAAAACTGCTACAATTTTTATGATATAGAGATGAACCGAAAGACACTTGAGCGGTTGAGCCTTGAGGGATGTATCCATCGTGCATATGAGAATTCAGATTTTTTAATGTACTATCAGCCTAAAATAGATTTAAAAGATGGTTCAGTATATGGTGCTGAAGCATTAATGCGATGGAATCATCCTACGGCAGGTTTTATTTCGCCTGAACAGTTTATTCCGCTTGCAGAAGAAATTGGGATGATTATTCCCATTGGAGAATGGGTCATTCGACAGGTTTGTCATGATATTGTGCAGTGGCGTGAACGAGGCTTGAATCTTTCTTCTATTTCTATCAATCTTTCTGCTTTACAGTTTCGAGATCCAAATTTAGTAAAAATTATTGATATTATTCTCCAACAGCTCCATATTGATCCAAAAATGATAGATGTAGAATTGACCGAAAGTATGTTGATGGGAGATGTGGAGAAGAGCATTACGATGATGAAGCAGCTAAAAAAAATCGGATTAAGTATCTCTATTGATGATTTTGGGACGGGTTATTCGTCTCTGAAGTATCTTAAGCTTTTTCCTATAGATACACTCAAAATTGATAAATCATTTATAGATGAAATACCTTACAGCGAAAGTGATGTTGCTATTGTCAAGACTATTATAGGACTGGCAACGAATCTTGGTATGAATATTCTGGCTGAAGGAGTAGAAAAGTCTGACCAAAGAGATTTCTTAACTGCGAACGGATGTACTAACGGACAAGGTTTTTACTATAGTAGGGCGATAGATTCAGAAACTTTCTATGATTTTGTAATGAAACAAAATTTAAGAGCTAAAAAAATTGAATTTAATCCAAATAGATGACATCAATCAAAGTTTCGTAAAAGGGGATTTCATCTGAAATATTAGATATGTGTGATGAAGTAGTAGTGAGTATTAAATTCTACACACAGTAATCTATAAAAATAATATGTTATACTTCATCCAATTAGATAAATCACTATTTTATTAATAAAATCCCGAACAACTTAGAGGTGCCCTATATTTATATATTGGACACAATAGACTAATTTTTCTTCAGATCTATAATTTTATGATATTAATTAATACCTAAATGCACTAAAATTCTTTTATATGTTGCTGCGATTATAGCATTTTCTTTTAAGCCTACTAAACAGTCTCAATATCAACTAATTCAATCCTTGAGCAATCTTTTTTAAATAACTTTTTAGCTATAGCATCATCTTCTGCTAAAACTAAAATATCTGCGTAATCATTTTTCTCAACTTGTAGTGTTTGTATCTCTTTTGCAGTTGCTATTTCAATGGCAGTAAAATCTTTATTGGGTTTCACCTCAATATTTCTTTGTCCTTTTGAAAATTCACTTTTAATTAGCTTGAGTATTTTTTCGTTTTTTAACAACTCTTCGATAGTTATAGAGCTATTTAAATCACCTTCGCATAAGACCTTATATGATATCAAAATTCCGCCATCCATTAAACTCTCCTAATCTTTGTAATTAACATAGCCCTTCGCCAATTTAGAACGAAGAACTATTTCTAACTCACAAAACGCATCCTCAATATGGAAAAAATACTCTTTGATAATACGAGTCGGCTTCTTATTCTTCACACTGCCAAATGACCTCTCTAAAATAACTTCCTCAAAGAGTGTAGGGTAGAGTTTGAGAGAATAGTATCTTATTTTATGATCTACTTCTCTATAAAGAGTAATATTAGAGTTCAAGCAGTTTTTTAATATCTGGTGAGCTATAATAGGATTCAATCGCTTTATTGATAATGTAATCTAGCTTTTGCTTCTCATTGAGAGATTTTGTGTCATCCTCTAGTAAAGCACCTATAATTTTAATTCTTTTGATATTTTTAATATCTAAGTTAACTCTTTTACCAATATATTCTTTTTCTTCCATAATAAGCCTTTAAATTATAAT
>CAISHH010000017.1 GCA_903885085.1 uncultured Campylobacterales bacterium | reverse complement strand
GCACTGAAATTACTACTATTATTGCTTCCGATATTCGGGCTTTTCCATTGTGATATGTCATTGAATTTCATTTTTCCACCGGCAATTATATCACCACCCAATTCACTCGTTACTTTATTCCATTCTTTATCTGTAGGTATATGCCATCCTGCAGGAGCAAGGCCTCTTGGATCATGAACCGCATACCAATTATATAATTTCCCATATATTTTCCCGTTAGCAGGATCATTATTATAATAACACCATACACCTTCTCCATTAGCGCCAGCATCATTCCATTCTTCATTTGTTTTTACCTGACGAATAATATCACCATTTCGATATTTGGCAATATTCAAGTTATCCTGCATCCAAATCTGATTACCAATTGTTACAGTTCTATAAGTGTTGTTGTTGTTATCTGTGATTGTTTCAGCCTGGATATTGGGTAATGAAGTCATAAAAGTTGTAAGCAGCATAAATAATGCGGAAATTATTTTTTGTTTGTAGTTCATGGTGTGATTGTTGAATGTTAGTTGTTTGAGTTTCATGGCGATTTATTTGAATTAATAATTATACATGTATTTCTTACACTTATAAACATAAACTAATAAGCCTTAAAGAATCATAAAATTGCGCTTAAAAATTACCCAAAAATAAATTATTCAAAAGAAAAAGCTGTACATCTATTTATATAGATATAAAAATAACCAAAAAGGCCGTCCATGAGATGAACAGCCTTTTTGGTTATTAAGTACTTTTATATGTGGATATTGATTATTCCATCAAAATGCACTGTAAAGCACCAGAGTTGTTAGATTCTTTCCGTTATCGCTTGTGTGGGTATCGCCCATATAGAAACTGTGGTTCAACTGAAACTGGATATTTCTTGCCGGCATAAAAGCTAAACCGAGAGTCACAGCATCATCTGAATCTGCTGAGCCTTGCCCTGTGTTTGCTTTTCTGTATCCTGCACCAAGCGCTAGTCTATCAGGAATAACCCCAAGCATACCTGAAATTGTCCAGACTTTTTTATCCCCGGTTGTACTATCGTTATATGCATTTTGATCGAGAGGATCTATTGTTTTCCCTGCTTTGCCATAGGTTGCATAAAGACCAAGCGGAAGGTTACCAATTTTTCCCTGGCCTTGAAGATCAAAAGCCCAGGCATCTGCATGTTCTTCCTTTGTTGTGAAGGTTGAAGTTGCATTGTCAACGTATTTGACTTTTGATTCTCCTGTCCAAATCTGAACGCCTGCTCCAAGATCCCAATCACCTATTTTGGGGGTTACAACACCTCTGATATAATTCAGTGGCTGTTTAATGCCGAAATTACCCTGAGTCATGACGTATGGCGTATAATTAATGTAACCATATTTATGATACACAACTAAAGCAACACCTGAAGCTGCATGCGCGGTACCTAAATACTGTTGAGCTGAAGTTTCTTCGGCGTTTTCAAATGCTCGAGCGAACTCAACTGCACCAGTGTTCAACAACTCAAAACCATATGCAGGGCCTTGGGAAGATGTAGTAAATGGAATAGCACTCAACGTAAAGTCATCCACTTTTGTCATTACAGGCATTTTAAACTCGGTCAAAATTTTACCATCAGTAACATCTTGCGGCACCACTGAAAGTCCTACTTCAAAACCGATATTCTTCGAAACTCTTCCACCTATCACGAGAAAAGCTTCATCAGGAAAAGAGATATTGCCGTAATTATTAGGGCCGGCATCTACAGTAGTTGCTGTGCCGTTTGTTTTTTGATACCGAAGCTTGCTTACAAAGGAGGCATTGAGTGTTGATGGTAGAGACAGATTATCATCTTCAATTTTAGCCTGTTTTCCAAGTCCGGAATCCGTATATCCATTTGCCTTGAAACTTCTACCGAAAGCATTAAGCAAAGGAAATTGTTCGAAATGGCATGCAGCACAGGAAAATCCTGTCTGACGTGCATAAACGGGCGTAGCTGAAGCCTGTTGTGGTACAGAACATAATAAAGGAGTCAAAGCTCCAATTGAAGTTAAAAAGATACGAAGTTTTTTTATCTGCATAATAAATGTCCCGTTTTATAGTTATGAAAAAAAGAGCGTTAAATAAATTACTTTTTCAGGAAACCATATAGGCAATGATATTTTCTATATCGGATTGACTTATTGATTCGTTGCCGCCTTTAGGAGGCATTTGATTAAAACCTGATACCGCATTATTTACGATATTACCCCATCCTTTCCCAATACGAGATCCCCATGAATCTTTATGGCCCGGCTTTGGTGCTCCTAATACACCATTATCATGACACCCCGCACATCCAGCAGATTCATATTTATTCTTGCCTAATGTGAGATTGTACTTTTTTTCAAGAGATGCTTTTGTTATGATATTTTCATGACGGAGATTATATGCCAATTCTTGATTATTTATTTTTTCATCAGCATGCGCTTGAAGGTTACTGTTAAAAATAATCATAAATAAAAGCACTAATGTCTTTAAAGTATTTTGTTTCATTGTTCTAATCAAATTTATTTATTAAAAAGAAAATTCAAGAAGCAAGCTTTTGTTTATATTATTTATATAAAAAATTTATTTGAGTTAATTATGATTTTTTGTTACAAGATGATATTAATCAATGGTCACATAATAAAACTGCCGTTACAAAAAGAGATTTAAACTGCCACACACTAACAATTTATCACTATCCAGTAATCGGCAGAATTATAAGCTGTATAACAATAACATTAATAAAAATATAACAAATAATACAATAAGTATTAATTGTTATAAAATTAACCAAACAATTAACATCTTTTATAATCAATAGGGTCAAAACAGGAAAACATTAATATGACAGCAAAAGAAAAACTAAAACACCGCAGAACAGAGTTGAAATATTAGTTGATTTTGAAATAGGTGTATAGGTATGTATTTTCATAGAGTATACAATATCTTTCCTTAAAAAACGCTTAATAAAGAATTAAAAATCCCTTAAAAAACCAATAAAATTATAACTAAATCGTTAAACTGAGGTTTAGATTTTAATTCTTG
>CAISHH010000016.1 GCA_903885085.1 uncultured Campylobacterales bacterium | reverse complement strand
TGTTGAACAAGTGGTTGAGCCTATGATCCGTGATGGCAAAGAGGCTGTAGGATCGATGGGTGATGATACACCACTTGCCGCATTTAGCAATAAACAACGCTCTTTTACAGACTTTTTTAAACAAAAGTTTGCTCAGGTGACAAATCCTCCGATCGATCCTATTCGTGAAAAAGTGGTTATGAGTTTAAATACAGGATTTGGTGAAGCTCATAATATTTTAGGAGAGTTGCCATCTCATGCACATAGACTCAAAGCGATTTCTCCTGTGATTACTTTTGAAAAATTGGAAGTTTTAAAATCTTTTGGAGATAAAAAATCACCAAGTTATCAAGATTTTTATAAAAATGCTACGTTTTCAACAGCATTTGATACGGACCTTAAATCAGCACTTGATAATCTTGTAAAAGAGGTTATTACAAGTGTTAGTAATGATAAGGTTCGTATTGTAATCCTAGATGATGCAGAGCTTAGCAAAACAAAACGTGTTATACCAATGGCTATGGCAATAGGACGTCTCAATCATGCTCTTTTAGAAAATAAAATAAGACACTTAGTTTCTCTTGTTGCCGCGACATCAGAAGTTTTTGATTCACATAGTGCAGCTGTTTTGATAGGATATGGCACAAGTGCTATCTATCCAAATTTATTATTTTCAACTGTGGCAAGTGAGCTTAAAAAGTCGAAATACAGTGATATTACATGTACTGAGGCTTTGAAATCAGTTCATGGTTCTATCAATGCAGGTATTCTTAAAATCATGTCAAAAATGGGTATAGCAACTGTCGCCTCTTACAGAAATACAGGACTTTTTGATATTATTGGGTTAGGACGTGATATCACAAACGAATGTTTTCATGGTTCTCATGTACAAATCCCAGGTCTTAGTTATGCAGATATAGATGCGAAGTTGAAAGAAAATCATAAAGCAGCATATAATGAAGATGGCTTTAATACTATTTTTCCTCTTGCAATCGGTGGATATTACAAATTTTACAATGGACAGGAATATCATGATTTCGGTCCAGATGTTATCCATGCAATCCATGCATTCGTTAAAACTGGAGATAAAAAAGATTATGAGAAATTTAAATCTACGGTCAATAATCGTGGCTTAAAATTTATTCGTGATTTCTTTGAATTCAAATCTGATAGAGCAGCTATTGATATCTCAGAAGTTGAATCAAAAGAGAAAATCTTTAAACGTTTCGCTTCAGCTGCGATGAGTTTAGGTTCTATCAGCCCTGAAGCACACGAAACGCTTGCAATGGCAATGAACCAGATTGGTGCACAGTCAAACTCAGGTGAGGGTGGTGAAGATTCTGTACGTTTTGACACAAATCGTAACTCTAAGATCAAACAAGTTGCATCAGGACGTTTTGGTGTAACTCCTGCATATCTTCGTTCAGCTGAAGAGATTCAGATTAAAGTGGCGCAAGGTGCAAAACCCGGAGAGGGCGGACAGCTTCCAGGGCATAAAGTAACTGAACTTATCGCTCGTTTGCGTCATACTATTCCAGGTGTTACACTTATTTCACCTCCGCCACACCATGATATTTATTCGATAGAGGATTTGGCACAGCTTATATTTGATCTTAAACAGGTTAATCCAAAAGCGCGTATCGCTGTGAAACTTGTTTCTACAGCAGGTGTTGGAACGATTGCTGCGGGTGTTGCTAAAGCGTATGCTGATAAGATCATTATCTCGGGTGCTGATGGCGGTACTGGTGCGGCTCCTTTAACATCAATCAAATACGCTGGTAGTCCATGGGAACTAGGTCTTAGTGAAGCGCATAATGCTCTTAAGGTGAATGATTTAAGACGTCTTGTAGAAGTCCAAACTGATGGTGGACTCAAAACTGGTTTAGACGTAGTAAAAGCTGCAATGCTTGGTGCTGAGAGTTATGCTTTTGGTACGGCGGTACTTACTATTGTAGGATGTAAGATGCTTCGTATCTGTCACCTCAATAAATGTTCAGTCGGCATCGCAACACAAAATCAAAAATTGCGTGAAGAGTTTTTTGAAGGACATGTACATCAAGTTGTGAATTATTTTACTCTTTTGGCAGAAGATGTTCGCTCTATCATGGCAAGTCTTGGATATAAAACGTTAGAAGAACTCGTTGGTAGAAGCGATCTTTTAAAAGTTGTCAATGATCCTTTTGCCCAAAAATTTGATTTTTCATCTGTTTTACACAGAGTTGAAGGGATCAATACTCGTCAAGAGCCTTTCAATAAACCTTTTGATGATAATGCTTTTGAAAAAGCCATCTTAAAAGATGTTATGCCAGCTATTAAACATCCTGATCATCCTGTTCGTATTACAAGAGAGATCCAAAATATTCATAGAAGTTTTGGAGCTCTTATCAGTGGTGAAATTGCTCAGTATTATGGCGATGCAGGACTTAAAAAAGATACGATTACTATGGAACTCTCTGGTATCGCAGGTCAAGCTTTTGGGGCATTTTTGATCAACGGTATCTCAATATATCTCGATGGTGTTGCAAATGATTACATCGGTAAAGGTCTTCACGGTGGTAAAATAGTTATTACCTCTAAAAATGAAGGAGAAGAGTTTAGTGCCGGTGGGAATACTTGTTTGTATGGCGCAACAAGCGGTAAACTCTATATTTCTGGAAATGTCGGTGAGCGTTTTGCGGTTCGTAACTCAGGCGCACTTGCTATCGTAGAGGGTGCTGGAGATAATGCTTGTGAGTATATGACTGGCGGTATTATCGTCATCCTTGGAGAAACAGGGATCAACTTTGGCGCTGGTATGACAGGCGGAGTTGCATTTGTTTATGATAAAAAACATGATTTTATCGAAAATGTAAATAGCGAACTCGTAGAAGCTGTGAGAATTGATACGGATGATGGAGACGAAGCAAGACATTATCTTAAACGTCTTTTAAAAGAGTATCTAGTTGAGACATCGAGTAAAAAAGCAAGAAAAATATTAGATAACTATAGACAAGATATTAGAGATTTCTGGTTAGTTCGTCCAAAAAATCTTAAAAAATTACCGTTGAACGCTGATAAAGGAGATTAATATGCAAGAATATTTAAATATAGGACGTACAGATCCTCAAAAACGTTTGGTTGTGGAGCGCGTAAGAGATTTTAAAGAGATTTATGAAGTTTTCGATAAAGACCGTGCGGCTTCTCAAAGTGAACGCTGTATTCAGTGCGGCGATCCATATTGTCTTAACAAATGCCCATTGCATAACTACATTCCGCAGTGGCTTAAAAGTGTGGCTGAAAAAGATCTTGATTTTGCATTTCGTTTGGCAAATGAACCTTCTCCATTTCCAGAAGTAATGGGAAGAGTTTGTCCACATGACAGACTTTGTGAAGGAGACTGTACGTTAAATGACGGCCACGGTGCTATTACTATCGGTTCTGTTGAAACTTTTATCGTAGAAGAGGGATTTAAAAATGGTTTAAAACCGCAATTCCCTGGAATTATAAGCGATAAAAAAGTAGCGATTATAGGTTCTGGACCTGCTGGGCTCTCGTGTGCAACTTATCTTCTTCGTTCAGGTATAGCTGTGACGATGTATGAAAGAGGTGATAGAGCAGGCGGACTTTTAACGTATGGAATACCAAACTTTAAACTTGATAAGAAGATCATTGAACGTCGTGTAAAACTTCTTCAAGAAGCTGGTTTAGAACTTGTATTAAATACTGAAGTTGGACGTGATATCACTTTTGAAGAGATTGCAGATAAGCATGATGCGATGTTTATTGGTATAGGTGCGACGGTCGCTAAAAAGGCTGGAATCGCAGGAGAAAAAGCTCCAAACGTTTATAAAGCGATGGATTATTTAACAAATCTTCAGCGAAAAAATTTCAAGTTAACATATGAGAAAAAATTTGATTTTAAAGATCTTGACGTTGTAGTTGTCGGTGGTGGTGATACTGCTATGGACTGTCTGCGTACTGCAAAACGTGAGGGTGCAAGAAGTGTTACATGTTTGTATCGTCGTGATGCGCATAATATGCCTGGAAGCCAAAAAGAGTATAAAAATGCGATGGAAGAGGGTGTTGATTTTACTTTCTGCGTTTCTCCTAAAGATATTGTTTTAAATGAATCAGGGCGTGCAATTGCCGTCGAAGTTGTGAGAACTACTTTAGGTGTCAAAGATGAAAGTGGACGTCAAAAGATGGAAGAGATCAAAGGAAGTGAGTACAGAGTGAGTGCTGATGTAATCATTATGTCTTTAGGTTTTGATCCTGCCACTCCATCATTTTTGGCTGAAAACGGAATCGAGACAAACTCTTGGGGTGGCGTGATTATCAATGAAGAAACTCATGAGACGACAACTGCAGGCGTTTATGCCGGCGGAGATTGTTTTCGTGGAGCTGATCTTGTAGTAACCGCTGCATTTGATGGTCGTGAAGCTGCTAGAAGTATAGTTAAATCACTTCTAGGTTAAATGATAAATTTTCACTCCTTTATCAAAGATGCCCTTGCGGCATCTCTTGAGATACAAAAAAGACTGCAACAAAATTCCCCTTCTTTATATGAAAAACATACTCTTGGTGCCGGTGGTGATATAAGTTATGGTGCTGATTTAGTAGCTGAGGCGATTTATATATCACATCTGGGAAAATATGCCAAGATCGATTCTGAAGAATCTGGTGTGATTGGTGATGGAAAATACACTATTTATCTTGATCCGCTTGATGGAAGTGAGAATTTTAAAACAAATTTTCCTTATTACGGAGCTTCCATTGCGCTATGTTTACAAGAGAATACAGTTGTAGCGATCGTTGTAAACTTTATCTCATCAGAAGTGTTTGTAAGAACAGAAAATGAGTTTTATAAAACTTATCTAAATGAGCTTACATGGAAACAAAGTGTGGCAGAAAATAGTTCACTTTCTTCTGTTGGAATTGTGGAAAAAGCATACGATAAGCCGCAAAAATTAACTGTTTTAAAAGAAAATAAGTTGAAGTTTAGATCACCTGGAGCGGTTGCTCTCTCTTTGGCTTATGCGCATTATGTGAATTATATGCTCTTTTTTGGTACAATTCGTGTTTATGATATGCAAGCTGGTCTTTATATATGCAAAGATTTACATATATATCAAGATGAGGAGATGACCATAATTTCAAAAGACTCTGATCTATTTGACAAATTATGTAAATTATACAACAAGGAACAATTTTGAGTCTTTTTAATCTTTTTACTTCTAGTTCAAAAAAACAGCAGGCTACTAAAAGCGAAGCTCCTGCACACTGGATAAAGTGTACTTCATGCCAGTCTCTTATGTATTACAAAGAGATTGAAAATCAAAATTATGTATGTCCTAAATGTGGATTTCACTTAAGAATCGGTGTGAAAGAAAGAATTGCACTTTTGACTGATGAAAATAGTTTTGTAGAATTTGATGCAAATTTAACACCTATTGATCCTTTAAACTTTGTAGATAAAATAAGTTATGCAAAACGTGTAGAAGATGCATTTGCAAAAACGGGGCGTAAATCTTCAGTTATAAGCGGTGAGTGTAAAATAAATGAGCAAAGTGCACAATTGGTTGTCTTTGATTTTTCATTTATGGGTGGTTCACTTGGATCTGTTGAGGGTGAGAAAATTGTTCGTGCAGTCAATCGTGCAATTGAAAAACGAGAAGGACTGATCATTGTGAGTGCTAGTGGTGGGGCAAGGATGCAAGAGAGTACATTTTCTTTGATGCAGATGAGTAAAACTTCAGCAGCACTTGCAAAACTCTCAGAACATAAACTTCCATATATTTCACTGCTTACTGATCCAACGATGGGCGGAGTGAGTGCGTCATTTGCTATGCTTGGTGATATCATTATGGCTGAACCTGGTGCACTTGTTGGTTTTGCAGGACAAAGAGTTATCAAACAGACGATAGGTTCAGATCTCCCTGAAGGCTTCCAAAGAGCTGAGTTCTTACTCGAAAAGGGTTCTATCGATATGGTTGTCAATAGGAATGACCTGAAACAAACTTTGTCTGATCTCTTAAAGATGTTAGTAAATAAATAATATGCGACTTTACGCACTTTGCGATCAAGAGATGTTAGATAAGCACAATCTTTCTTTGGAGGATTTTGTTTTTTTAGCTAAAAAGTATGATGCCCAGGTGATTCAATATCGCAATAAAACTGCAGATATCTCCTTTATAAAACAACAATTAATCCTATTAAGACAACTTTTTGAAGGCTTTTTGATCGTTAACGATGCCTTTGAACTAAGTTCTTTTTGTGATGGTGTTCATATTGGTCAGGAAGATCTTTATAAGATTGATTCTGATGCTAAAAAAGCAATTGAGATTTTAAAAGAAGTTATAGGCAAAGATAAATTATTAGGTCTTTCTACTCATAACAAAGATGAGATTTTACAAGCAAATGAACTTGATCTAAACTATATAGGTCTTGGTGCTTATAGACCAACGACAACAAAAGATGTCGACAATATCTTAGGCGAAACTTTGGATGAGATAGCTTCTTTTTCAAAACATCCCGTTGCCGCAATCGGTGGCGTATGTTTGGAAGATAGTTTTAAAAATGTGACTTATCATGTCATAGGCAGTGGACTTCTGTGAATATTGATATTATCTCTATTGCAAAAAAAGAGCGTTCGACTTATGATCCTTTGTACAAAGAATTAGAAAAAATGATATCTCGCTTTGCAAAAATGCAAGATATTGAACTATTTTCTAAAGAGATTACAAAGGCTCACAATATAGGAACAGATGCCTCAAAAGCCTCTTACACAAAGGCTTTTGAGCCATATTCAAACAATGGATATAGGGTTTCGTTACATCCTGATGGAAAATTAATCGATAGTTTTGAATTTAGTAAGCTTTTAGATGGTAAAATGTCAATTCAATTTTACATAGGTGGCGCTTATGGTCTTGAGGAAGAATTTTTAAAAAAATCTGACAAGATTATTAGCCTAGGTAAAATAACGATGAGCCACAAAATTGCTAAAGCTGTTCTATTAGAACAGATATATCGAGGCTTTTCAATTTTATCAAACCATCCATATCACAAATAGCGAGGTAGTACGTGAGACAAAGCGAACTGGAATTTTTCAAAAAAATGCTTGAGGTGCGTAAAGTACAAATCATAAGAAACATCACTGGTGTTCAAGAAGAGATGGGTCAGCTCCGTCAAGAAGAACTGCATGATGATGCAGATTTTGCTGTAATGAGCAATAATAATCTGGTTGAAAATGCCATCAGTGAACAACAAGGTAAAGAACTTCGCGAAATCGAAGTTTCTTTACATAAAATCACTCAAGCCGCGTATGGAAGATGTGAAATGTGTGAAGAACTTATTAGTATTCCTCGTCTTAAAGTGAAACCTCATGCAAAATATTGCATCGATTGCCGTGAGATTGCAGAGAAACAAAACTCAAAATTAGGAAATAGATAATGTATATAAAGCGCTACACAATATCAGTCATCCTCTTTGTTCTTTTACTTGGATGGTATGTATATGGTTTTGTGACTCAAGAGAGTATTGAAATTGGATTTTTAGGGTTTAGTTTACCATCGATGCCGATTGCAGTTCTAGTTATCATTCCACTTATTTTACTTTATGTGGCAACTGTTTTTCATATGGCTTTTTATTCCCTTCTTGGAAGTTTTAAAGTAAGAAAATATGAAAAAGATTTAGAAAAAATGATGATCTCTGTAGGTGATGCGCTTTTATGTAAAGAAAATCGCCATTTTGAGTTTAAAACACCAAAATATAAACAACTTGGAAAAGTGATAGATCATGTTTCTATGATCGCAGATGCACAGATGCCATCCATCGAAGATGAAAAACTCGCAAATATACTCAGAGTAGTGAGCAGAGTAAAAAGCGGTGAAGTTGCAGATCTTAGAAAATTCAGTTTACCAACTGACAACGAACTTATGATACAAAATGACAAAAATAGATATGATGCGCACGAACTTTCTCCTGAAGATGTTCTCGGCAAATCTGGTAGGTACTCAAAAGAGCTTTGCATGCGAGCTTATGGTGATGCATCGAAGAAATCTGCGTTTTCAGTGATAGAAAAAAATAAAGAGTTTATGAGTCATGAAGCTCTTAATAATATTTTATCTCGTATCAATGCAGATCAGAACCAATTAGATCTTTCAAATCAAGCTTTGATAGAGCTTATAGGTATGTTAGAGCTAAATGAGAAAGATTACATCAGTATCTCTCAAGCTCTTTCAAAAAGCATGATTCCAGAGCAAAGAATTAAACTCTTTGAACTTTTAAGTGAGAAAGATGATGAAGCAACGGGTGCATATTTGTATACATTGTATGATTTAGAGATGCAATATCATGCAAATGAGATCTTATCAAATACACAAGCGAATGAGTACCTTAATTTTAAAGCATACCGTGCTTTAAAAGAGTGCAATAGACATTATGATATTTCACTTTTTGTTTAGAGAATTTTTATCTCTAAACTCTCTCTTCTTATCTGAAATGCAGTTTATTTCAACTTCAAATAACTTTTCTGGAAAATTTTAAATGCAAAAAAAATTATCGTTTGATCAACCACTTTATGTTTTAGCTCCACTTGCTGGATACACAGATCTTCCATTTCGAAGTGTTGTTAAAAAGTTTGGTGCAGACTTGACAGTGAGTGAAATGATCAGCTCAAATGCTCTTACGCATGGTTCTGCAAAAACTCTACATATGCTTGAAAAAAGTGATAATGAAGATCCTTACTCAGTTCAAATAGCAGGTGCAGAATCGAGTGTCATAAAAGAGGCTGTAGAGGTTTTAAACGAGCAAAGCGGCATAGATATTATCGATCTTAACTGTGGTTGTCCTGTGCCTAAGATCGTGGGTCATGGAAGCGGAAGTTCACTATTACTCAATCTTCCACTTATGGGTGAGATCATTAAAACTATCAAAGATACGTCTAACAAATCTATGACAAGCGTAAAGATAAGACTTGGATATGAGAAAAAAAATCATATCGATATAGCGAAGATCGTCGAAGATAGCGGTGCTGATTTTATCGCTGTTCATGGAAGGACGCGTGCTGGAAGATTCAAGGCTGAAGTGGACTATGATGCCATTAGAGATATTAAAGAAGCTATCAAGATTCCAGTAATTGCAAACGGTGATATTGATTCTTTTGAAAAAGCGCAATGGGTACTTGAACATACAGGCGCAGATGGTGTGATGATAGGACGGGGAGCCGTTGGCGCACCGTGGATTTTTCATCAACTCAAAACGGGTTCAACAGAGATAGACAGGCTCTTAAAGCATGCAATCATCATGGAACATTTTGACAAGATGATAGATTTTTACGGTCCTCGCGGTGTTAGTATGTTTCGAAAACATACACATACCTATTCTAAAGGGTATCAGGGAGCTTCAGTGCTTAGAGATAAAGTGAATCGCATCGATGATGTGGCACAATACAGAGATGTAATCGATACATTCTTTTTGGAGAATGAGATTGTCGCAAGATAGACAGGGAACATAATGCTTGAAGCAACACAATCAATTTTAAATCTTTTAGAAGACGATATAGATGACAATGTTTTATATTACGAATACAACACAAGACATCTGTTTTCTCTCATAAAAGAGGGGGTTCCAGAAGATGACAACAGATACCTGAGTTCATTTAGATCTTTTGAGGGCGAAGTTTTTGAAAACTATATGTATGAGAAACTTTTAGCTTATGTAACAGTGCAAGATGAAGTTGATAAATTTGTTCTCAAAGGACATCATCAAAGTAAAGATAAAGCACTTGCAAATACCCTCTCTATCAGTGAAAAAGCGCAGATCGTTTATCGTACAAAGAGCAGAGAGATTGGTGAGTTTGACGCTTTGATCTTTACTAAAACTGAGCTTTATTTTGTAGAAATGACTCTAGTTAAATCAGTACTTAAACTTAAAAAAAGACTTAGAAAGAAAAAAGCGCTTTTAGAGACGATCTTTCCACAATATATAGTCAAATCTCTCATTATTCTCAATGAAGGTGTGAGTGGAGTCAAACAGCTTCCGGACTACTGTAAAGTTTGGATTACGAAACCTTTTTCATCCCAGAAAGTTTTAGATTACCTCAAAGATCCAAAAGCTTACGACAAAAAACCAAAAAAAGTTATCGAGAGTAAAAAGCTCATAGAAGCTGAACGTTTGAGAGTTACGCCTTTTAAATACTATAATATCCTCTCTTGGATTACAAAATCTTTGCGTCAAAACAGAGGTCAACTTATCAATATGAAGTTTTTACATGAACCATTGACTCAAAGATATCATGACCTTTATACAAAAGTTTATCTTGGATATATGAGCGCCTCAGAGTTTAAAAAGATCGTTCCTTTGGATATTAAAGAGGATCAACAAGTTGTTGTTGCATTAGAGAAAAAGCACTCAGATGAAATTGTATTAACTTATTATGTCCAGTACAGCAGAAAAAAACTTGATTATGTCTCTTTTAATGATGAAGGTGTTTTGAGTGTCGAGAGAAAAGATCCGTTTGGGATTACTGTGACTGAGGTTTATCATATAACGAAGATGATGGATCAAAACTATGAACTCAGCGCAAATAATATTAAGACAATCAAAAAACTACTTTCTGAGAGTTTCAAAAAATCTTTACACCAAGAAAGCACTTCATACCCAAATGGTGCTTCGCATGTAAGCAATTAAGCAGAGTTTTGAACTCTGCTTAAACCCTACTTCATAGCAAACTTATAATCTAACATCAACCAAGCAACTGTTTTGTCATTTGTGAATCCTGTTGCATCTCCACCTTTATAAAAGGCTCCTTTGACTAGACCTGTAAGATTGTTGATTCCAGGGATTTTATTTCCATAAGAAACATCAAACTCTGAACCCAAGTCTTTTTTTGCGCCTGTTTGTGCATCAAATTTATGATAAACAGCTAAGAGTTTACCAAGAGATTTATCAGCATAGCCAAGACGTACATTTGCATCATTGAGACCCGCATTATTTGTACTTCCTAAAAATACATCAGCCCAACCGTTAAATGCATGCAGTGTAGCAAGAGGTGTGTTAAAACCTTTTGTAGCACTTCCTTCAGCTTTACCTAGAGATTCGTAATTTAGACCTGCTAAGAAGCCAGAAATATTTGCACCAAGGTCAAGGTTATAGTATTGTGCATCAGCTTTTACATTTTTAACCTGATATTCCAATGAGGGATCAGTTTGTTTTGCATACTCAGCACGGTAGTCAAGTTTTGCAACACCTGCATCTATGTTACCTGTCAAAGCAGCACCGTAAGTGTCACTGATAGAAGCCAACATGTAATCATACGCAGTTACAGTCAACATATCATTGACTTTATATGCGCCATGGAGTAAAACTGACTTAGTGTTTGTAGAAGCTTGTGCTTCGCCTACACCAATATATCCAGCAACATAAGCACCCAAAAGTGAAAGATTGTCAATACTATTGTCAACTATAGCAACAGCATCATATGTTTGTTTCATTTGACGCCAGTCTACAGTACCAATAAAACGTTGATTATCAAGATTAACATCTTGGCGACCAGCACGGATTAATGTTTTACCGATTTTATAGTCAATGTATGCTTGAGTTATACGAGCTTGCTGTGGATCTTTAATCAAATCATACTTTGTATTTAAATTGATTCCTGTTCCGCCTGCATTATAATCTGTATATCCAAAGTTATTGACAGACGTACCTTCTAAGTAAGCAGAAAGTCCATCAACTTGAAAAAGATCTGCACCTACACCAATAGTAGTACGTGTTGTAAAAGCTTTTGCCGCATCTCTTGTTGAATCAGTACCAAGATGACTGTCAGCTGATTCATAACGAGGACGGATCTCACCACTGAACTTTACATTGCTTAGGACATTGATCCCATCATCTGCACTCGCGCTTACATGAAAGCCTGTAAGTAAACATGGCAGCGCTGCTATAGAGAGTAACATTTTTTTCATTCTTATTCCTTTTTTCTTAGTTTTACATAAACTAAATTTATGGCAAAAGTATATCGTCTATTGTATCGAAGATAATCAGCATATTGATTAAATTTTAATCAATATTAATCTTAATTTTACATTAATTAGTGCTATAATTTTTTAAATATAAATTATTGAGGTGTAGGATGATTAAGTCAGTCTGTGGATATTGCGGTGTCGGATGTGGTTTAGAATATGATGAAAAAAGTTTGATAGGCGATGTCACATATCCTGTAAATTTTGGAAGTGTTTGTTCTAAAGGTGTTTCAGAACTTGTAAGTATACAAACTGAGTCGAGATTGCTAAGACCTATGATACGTGAAAATATAGATGAAGATCTGCTTACATGTAAGTGGGAAGATGCTACCTCTCTCATTGCACAAAAGATCAAGCAGACATCAAAAGAAAAAATCGGTTTTTATCTCTCTGGTCAGCTTTTAACGGAGGATTATTATATTGCCAATAAACTTGGTAAAGGATTTATCGGAACTGGAAATGTCGATACAAACAGCCGTACATGTATGTCAAGTGCAGTTGTTGCATATAAAAAAAGTATTGGCGCGGATTTTGTGCCCCTTCGTATGAATGATATTTTTAAATCAGACTTGCTTATCTTAGCTGGAGCTAACACAGCTGAAGCGCATGTCGTATTTCATAACCGCATCAAAAAAGCAAAAAAAGAGGGTTTAAAAGTAGTCGTCATTGATCCAAGAAATACAGATACGGCAAAAATCGCTGATATCTATCTGCCTATAAAAGTGGGAGGAGATATTGATTTTTTCAATCTGATTTCAAAGCGTCTTATAGATGAAGAGCTGTATAACAAAGAGTTCGTAGAAAATCACATCAACAACTTTGAACTCTTAAAAAATAAATTCAAGCGCGCACCTGTGACAAAGATGCTCAAACGTACAGGGCTAACACAAGAGCAATTTGACGAGTTTTTTGAACTCTATAAAAAAAGTGACAATATCATCACCGCATGGACCATGGGACTCAACCAATCAGTCCAAGGCGTAGATAAAAATCTCGCACTTCTTAATACTCATCTCTTAACCGGCAAGATTTTCAAAGAGGGAAATGGCCCCTTAAGCCTTACAGGTCAGCCAAATGCAATGGGTGGACGTGAGGTCGGAGGGCTTTCCACAACACTCGCTGTGCATCTTGGCTTTGATAAAGAAAGTGTAAAAAAAGTAAGTAAGTTTTGGAAGAGTGAAAATGTGGCAACAAGTGCTGGACTTACAGCCACGCAAATGCTTGAAGCCAACCTTGATGTGCTTATCATCTGCCATACTGATCCGATTTATCATCTTCCAAATCGAAATAAGATGGAGCAACTTATCAAAAAAATCCCTTTTGTTGTAGAGATAAATGCCTATGAAAACTCTGAAACAGCGAAGTATGCACATGTAAGACTTCCGGCTTCTCCTTGGGGGGAGAAAGAGGGCACTCAGACAAACTTGGATAGAACTATCACAAGACAAGAACGCCTCACTCGTCAGTCTATAGACTCAAAACCTGATTGGGAGATATTTCAGCTTATAGCTCAAGAACTTGGATTCAAAGAGGCTTTTAATTTTAAAAATCCTAAAGAGATATTTCTAGAGTATCAAGAGATGACAAAACTCAACGGGTATATGGATATCCATAAAGCGGATTATGATGAGCTTTCTAACAATGCATTTATCTGGGGAGAGAAGATAAAAGGGTTTTTAACACCTGATAAAAAAGGGAATCTCTTCTTTGTAGAAAACAAGCTTTTGAGTGAAAAAACTTCCTTAGAATATCCGTTTATTTTGCTTACAGGTCGTACCCGCGATCAATGGCACAGCGGAACAAAGACCAATCTTCCCGCAACACTTTTGAAGTTTAAAGAACTCAACTTTTGTGAGATACATCCTCATGATGCGCAAAAACTTCATATCAAAGATGGAGATGCTATCAAAGTAGTTTCAAAACGCGGCGAGCTTATCACAAAAGCTCTTGTAACTGAAAGTATTAATGAAAAAAATATTTTTATTCCTATCAGCAATAGAGATGTCAATTATCTGACTTTAGATCTCTATGACGCAGAATCTTTGCAACCGGACTACAATCATAGTGCGGTTAAAATTTTAAAAATCTAAAGGATAGTAATTTTCCTTTAAGAGGATTTGCTTTATACTGACTTGCAAATAAATTCAGGAGCCAGAAGTATGAAGCAATATGAAACGTATAAATGTAGTGTTTGTGGAAATGAAGTGGAAGTACAACATGTAGGAGGCGGAACGCTCGTGTGTTGTGGGAAGCATATGGAGTGTATCACGGAAAATCTGACGGCTGTAAACCTGATGAAGGCGTTTGCAGGTGAGTCTCAAGCTCGTAATAAATATGAGTTTTTTGGAGATTTAGCGCGTGAGGCTGGCTGGCATGTGATTGCTGAGCATTTTGCAGAAGCTGCGATGAATGAAAAGTATCATGCAAAAGCTGAATACATGGCTTACAATAAACTCGTTTACGGCATAGAGATGCATGAGACACTTAAAAATCTTGATACGGCGATTGCAGGTGAACATTATGAACACACTGAGATGTATCCAAACTTTGCGGCAATCGCCGAAGAGGAAGGGCATAAAGATATTGCTCGCTTACTCAAAGCCATTGCAAAAGTGGAAGTGGAACATGAGCGAGAATATGCACAACTCAAAAAACTTCTTGTTGATGAGGGATTTTTTAACTCTGATGAGGATGAATATTGGGTTTGTGAAGTATGTGGACACGTCCATAGAGGAAAAAAACCGCCAAAAGCCTGTCCACTTTGTAAAGTAGGACAAGAGTATTTTAAACGTGAACATCTAAATTAAATAAACTTTTTACAAGGAGAATATTATGGCTAAAAGAGGAATATCGATCCTGAAAGGTATCGAAGCAGAGACAGTTACGACACTTTTAAATAAGGCTTATGCAGATGAATGGCTTGCGTATTATCAGTACTTTATTGAATCTAAAGTAGTGAAGGGGATCATGAAAGATGCGGCTATTACAGAACTTACCCAACACGCAGCCGATGAACTTCGCCATGCGACGCTGATTAGTGGGCGTATCATACAGCTTGGTGGGACACCATTACTTAGTCCAAAAGATTGGTTTACACACACAAACTGTGGATATGAAGCTCCCGAAGATGCTGATGTACTTTCGATTTTAAAACAGTCAATCAAGGGCGAACAGTGTGCTATCAGTGTATATAGTGAGATTTTGGACATCACAAGAGAAAAAGATATTATTACTTACGACATGGTCTCTACTATCTTGGCTGATGAAGTTGAACATGAAGAGGATCTGCAAGCGCTCTACGATGATATTCATGAGTTTATAGCGGAGATTAAAAAAAATATCCAGTAGAGGTATCTTTTTAGGTACTTTTGAATCAAACCCTAACCTTGCAAGGAGGAACCCATGTTTGATAATAAAGAATTTATGCAACAAACTTCAGGTGGTGGTACATCAAATCAAGATTGGTGGCCGAACCAGTTAAAACTTGATATTTTACACCAACACTCTTCTGCTTCAAATCCTATGGACAATAATTTTAACTATGCCAAAGAGTTTAAAACTCTTGACCTAAAAGCTATAAAAAAAGATCTTATTGAAGTCATGACTACATCTCAGGATTGGTGGCCGGCAGATTTTGGTCATTATGGACCATTTTTTATTCGCATGGCGTGGCATAGTGCTGGGACATATCGCACCGGTGATGGACGTGGCGGCGCAGGGAATGGAAATCAACGTTTTGCACCTCTAAACAGTTGGCCCGATAATGTCAATCTTGACAAAGCACGGAGATTGATTTGGCCAGTCAAGCAAAAATATGGTAGAAAAATCTCTTGGGCTGATTTGATGATACTTGCGGGTAATACGGCGTTGGAATCGATGGGCTTTAAGACCTTCGGTTTCGCTGGCGGACGTGAGGATATCTGGGAAGCTCAAAAAGATATTTACTGGGGAAGTGAGGGAAAATGGCTGGAAGACAAACGTTTTTCTCAAGAACATAGTGAACTTGAAAATCCTCTCGCGGCAGTTCAGATGGGACTTATCTATGTAAATCCTGAAGGTCCAAACGGCAAGCCTGATCCTATAGCGGCGGCCAAAGATATTCGTGAAACATTTGCAAGAATGGCGATGAATGACGAGGAAACAGTTGCTCTTATCGCCGGTGGTCACTCTTTTGGAAAAACACATGGTGCAGGTCCTGCATCTCATGTGGGTCCTGAACCTGAAGCCGCCGGTATCGAAGAACAAGGACTTGGATGGAAAAGCAGTTTTGGCTCAGGCAAAGGTGCAGATGCGATAGGTAGTGGTTTAGAAGTTACATGGACATCAACACCGACGAAGTGGAGTAGCAACTTCTTATGGAACCTGTTTGGTTATGACTGGGAACTTATAAAGAGTCCAGCAGGTGCGTATCAGTGGATACCAAAAAACGGCGCTGGTGCAGATACTGTCCCTGATGCTCACATCTCAGGTAAACGTCACGCTCCGACTATGATGACTACCGATCTTTCTTTGCGTTTTGATCTTGAATATGAAAAAATAGCAAGACGTTTTTTTGAAAATCCAGATCAGTTCCAAGAGGTATTCGCTCGTGCTTGGTTTAAGCTGACTCACCGTGATATGGGACCTAAATCTCGCTACCTTGGATCTGAAGTTCCTGATGAAGAACTCATCTGGCAAGATCCGATTCCAGTGGTTGATCATAAGTTGATTGATGATCAAGATATAGCCACCCTGAAGGCAAAAATCCTTGACTCTGGACTCTCTGTATCAGAATTGGTTTCAACTGCTTGGGCATCTGCTTCCACTTTCCGAGGATCAGATAAACGTGGTGGGGCAAATGGTGCGCGTATCCGTCTCTCGCCGCAAAAAGATTGGGAAGTAAATCAACCAAAACAACTCGCTAAAGTGCTTAAAGAACTTGAAAATATCCAAGCTGAGTTCAACAATGCCCAGTCTGATGCAAAGAAAGTTTCTCTCGCCGATTTGATTGTTTTGGCAGGTTGTGTAGGTGTTGAAAAGGCGGCAAAAAATGCTGGATATACAGTCACAGTTCCTTTTATAGCAGGTCGAATGGATGCATCGCAAGAACAAACTGATGTTATATCGTTTGCTGTGTTAGAGCCTGTTGCAGATGGATTTCGTAATTATCAAAAAACTCAGTACTCTGTTTTGCCAGAGGAACTATTGGTAGATAGAGCACAATTGCTGACACTAACTGCACCCGAGATGACGGTCTTAATCGGGGGTATGCGTGTTTTAAATACTAACGTTGGCCAAACACAGCATGGTGTATTTACGAAGAAGACAGAATCGCTTTCAAACGACTTTTTTGTCAATCTGCTTGATATGGGAATTCAGTGGAAAGTAGTATCAGAAAATAAAGATCTTTTTGAAGGGAGTGATCGTAAAACTGGTGAAATTAAGTGGAGTGCAACTCGAATAGATTTAATCTTCGGTTCAAATTCTCAGTTGCGTGCTTTGGCTGAAGTTTATGGAAGTTTTGATGGAGAAGAGTATTTTATCCACGACTTTGTAGATGCATGGACTAAAGTTATGAATTTAGATCGTTTTGATCTAGCTTAGTAGCTTTTTGAATCATCAAGCCATCCATAACAAATGGATGGCGAATTGAGGAATTTTTATCTAAAATCGTTATACATGTAAGCTGGTTGATTTGGTAGTTTTTTCATCTCAGATTCAAAGAATTGTTTCAATGTTTCTTTTTGATCTTTAGAAAGATCCGCTTCTTTGTGCATGAGTAAGTAGCTAGTTTTTGGCATCGTACCGTGATCTAGGAGTTGAATCGCACGTTTGAGTCTTTTTGTTTTTACTGCAGGATCCATATTTGCCCACTCAGAGAAGTTTAGAGCTTTACGTCCATCATTGATATGGTCTTCCATCATCCAGGATACTGGAGAAATATGGCTATACCAAGGGTATTTTGTTTCATTTGAGTGACAGTCGTAGCATGAAGGTTTGAGTACATTCATAACCTTTGTATCTGCTTGAAGCGTAACTGTTTCATCTACTTTTGGATTTGTAAAATCCGGTCTAATAAACTGTATCGCAATCACAACAGCGATTAGTGCATATAATAGTTTTATCATTTTTATCCTTGTAGAGTTTTAGAAGTAGAAGTTTATCGTTAAAGTTTAAACAAACAGCTACTTTATTATGGATACTCTATATTGATGTCACAGATTTGAGAAGTTTTAATGACCAACTTGTATTTTCCTTTGACTAAGGGAGCTTTTATGTTCCAAGGGTTGTAGCCTGTATTCATTCGTTTATTATCTAAAGTAACTATTTTCATCGATGCACAAGCCTTGTTATTTGCCTTTATAAATCCATCTTGATTTGTTTCAAAAAGTCTCACAATTTCTTTTGGACTATGTTCAAATGTTGTAGTTCCTCTAGGTATTTGTTTATCAAAAAGTTCACCCAAATCTTGTTTTTGAGGTGCTTTGACATTCTCTGTGTTATTATCATCTGTGCTTTGTTCTTTAGGTTCTTCTTTCATCTCTTCTTTGCTGATTTGAGGAGCTTTTGCCATTATGAGTTGCGCTTTATTTTCATAATCATATAGAAGTATATATCTCATTTTTAGATCATGAGTTGGTTTTGTAAACTTTGTATTTTTGATTATCTCTTCTGTAAAGGTATCGATTTCTGGAGTGTTAGCATGTAGTAAAAAATGTATATTTTTTACTTCTAGCTTATCCGTTAGTGTAAATTCTATAACATTTTTATCTTTACATGTAAGTTTGTTTAATTGTTCTTGAAATTTGATACTAGCTATTAAAACAGCATCACTATTTATCTCTTCATTATCTATTATATATTTTATTTCTTCTTGGGTTAAATTGACATTTTTATATAAAGCTTTGATATTTTGAAGAACAAGCAGTTGTGCATTCAGAGCTGTAAAAAACAAGATTCCTAAAATAAGTATTTTCAACTTTTTCCTTTTAATATGAATTTGTATAAGTTTCAGTATCGAGATTTTAAAATAGGTATCTAAAAAACTACAGATGCCTATATCTAGGAATCTTGCATGTAAAAAGATATACGATTACGTCCATCATTTTTTGCTTTGTATAGCTCATGATCAGCT
>CAISHH010000015.1 GCA_903885085.1 uncultured Campylobacterales bacterium | reverse complement strand
TATGAACTCTTGAGCACTAAGTGAATATTTTGGCAGTAGTTTGAAATTTTTATAGATAGGGAGTTTATAGGTGGTGTCAAGAGCAGAAATACAAAATCCCGAATAACCCTAATTTACCGATGTTTCAGCCATTTTAAAAATCCTTAATTAGGCTTCCCACTTAAAAAATTGTAGCGTTTTTGTTCTGGATTTAGGCTTTTAAATATAGTTGTTATGAAAATAAAAAATATACGAATTTTTATTCTTTGAAAGTTCGTATTTTTGGGGATTAAATGGATGGTGGTGTCAAGAGCGGGACTTGAACCCGCGACCCCCGGCTTATGAGACAGGGATTCTATAATTCTTTAAAGTTTCTATGGCTTTATATATCCCTATTTTACGAGATATTAAATTCCTATTAATTCTTTTTACTATATAATAATTCAATTAAAGGTGTCACCCATAGGTGTCACCCATTTTATTGGAGCAGTATTATGGCGATAGATATGAGTGAATTCACAGACGACGTAGAAGCAGGTCTAAAAGCCAACAAAAACTTCACACGATTTTTCTATAGATTCAAAGCGGACGGAACCACCAAGCGTCGCATTTTAGACTACACAAATAAAGATTGGGATAAACGTACTCGTATCGCCAAAGCCAAAGCTGATCTAGCAGCAGAGAAAAATAAGCAAGTCAATACAGGTGTTAACTTTACAGAGAACAGTAGACTTAATGATGTAGCAGATCTTTATTTTGAAAAGTCATGTGAAGTATCCAAGTGGACAGATGAGCGAAAAGATGCATACAATCTCTATTGTAAAAACAGCATAGGCAAAAAACGCATCAAAGATGTTCGCCAAGTCGATGTAGATTCACTTCGTAAAAGCATGGAACTAAAAGGGCACTCGAAACAAACCATTAATGGATGCAGTCCTCGTACTATTAAAAAAGTATTGATTCAAATTCTCAAACCTATTATGCAGTATGCACTAGATAACAAAGTGCTAAGTGATCTCCCAAATATCAAAGCACCAAAACAAACTCGCCAAAAGAAAACTGTAGAGGATGCAGGAACTAAACTAGCAACTCTTTTTAAGACCATTATGACCCTCTATGCAGATGAACCTTTCTATCGTGCTCTTTTTCTGTTTGCACTCTATGGTAGACGTTGGAATGAGATTCGTACTTTAGAATGGAGCGATGTGAACTTTTTAACAAGTCGCTATACTATTCGTGCTGAAAACAATAAGATTGGTCAGAATCAAACCTATGAACTTTCAGCACCTATCGCAGAAACTCTCTCTCATATCAAAGATGAACATACAGGATTAGTATTTAAATCACCCGTTACAGGTGCAGAGCTTTACCCACCTAAAAAACAGTTGGCAAAAATAAAAGACACCGCCAATATCCCTGAACTCACAATGCATCTTTTTCGACATATCCTCGTATCGGCAATGGGTGAAGCGGGAACCGCTACAACGATCCTATCGGCTTCATTGGGACACACAAATCTTGATACGGTTAATAATTTCTATCTGAGTGCCAACCATACAAAAGCATCTCAAGAAGCAAATAAAACAATCGCAGCATTGACTCGAACCAACATAACAAGCGAAAAGGCAAAATAATGGCAAAATCGTTATCCAAAGAGCAAATAAATGTTAACGCTGATCTTGCCGTTATAGGTGCAAAAGCATTCACCGAAGTTGAATATCGAAATGATGAAAATGCCAAAAAACTAGAAAATATGAAAAATGGAACCTATGTCTCTGAACTCACAGACCCGATAGATAAGATTTCAGAGTATGAAATACTTCTACACGCCGTTGCCAAACTAAGACCGACAGACACAATAAAGCCTCTTCCAAAACTTATTATTAATGCGGTACATGCTTCGTCTACCACAGATCGTCAACAGGCTATAAATAAAATCAACGCGCTCATACCAGAACTAGGATTACAGGCAGATACAGTGGTTGAAATTATGAAAGAATGCAAAGCTCAACCTTTGCCAATTAGTGAAGCATTTGAAACTGCTCTTAAAGAAAAACTTGAAAACGCTAAAGATATGAATGCCACGTTCATCAAGAAAACAACTGCGAGAGTATTAGGACTTGATCATAAACCTCTTATCAATCAAATAGCTGATGACAGATATCTATTTGTAGGGATGGCTCATACTTGCCCTGAATGCGGACATAATGAATCTACAAATAATCTACAAACTAAAATCGATACATGGGTCACATATTGCCATATGATCGATAAATCGATTAATTCAATGAAAACGAATTTTCCTACATGGGACAAGATGTCAACAAAGCAAAAAAACACATACATCAAACCATGGAAATCACTCACTAAGGTAGCAAATATGCCTGAATTAAATATGTTGATTCACTTTGTAGAAAACTATGGAATGAATCAAGGTGTACTAGCAAAAGCCAAAGCGTTGTTAGCACAACAGCTCCCCAATATCAATACATTAGAAATTGCCAAAGCAGTAACTATCCGCACATCACTCAATAAATAACCTAACTTTCTACCTCACTATAATCAGCCTGCGGAGTTTTTACACTCCACGGACACCTATATTAGGTACTTTAGAACCACAAGTACAGCAAATTATTACTGTTATTCTTAAAACACGGACTATATACCGACTTCATAAAATGTTGCTAAGAATTAATCAGGTGGTTGCAAACACTAATTCTGGTGCCTCTGGCATCGATCGCGATCAAAATCATCTTCTCATATGAGGAAATATTTTGAATAATCAGAATGAAAAAAGATGGCTGGATCCATCAGAGTTAGAAAAAGAGTTTCATATTAGTAAGTCAGCTCAAGCTAAGATGAGAATGGTGAGCAGCAGCTCAACACTTCCTTACAGCAAGATAGGTGGAAAATTTATTCGCTACGACAGAGTCGCCATTGATAAATGGCTAGAAGATCATCAAGTTCAGGGAGTATGCTAATGGCTGCTCCATGGAATGAAAATGAAAATAGGATACTGGTAGAGAATATCGTTGACGGGTTTCCCGTCCAAAGAATGAAGGATCTTATTCCTGACCGTGAAATAGGTGGAATAAAACAAAAGGCACAATTATTAGGTTACGGGGTCAAGACATCTAAAATTGATGATATGGCACGATTTTATTCTGGTATTAACACAAGGAACAGAGGGTCGAACGTATCAACTGAAAACGATGAGCCTATCGGCATAGTTGATACATTAGGGGAGGCACAGCCCACGACAGCTTCGCAGTCAAATAGTTTTGAGCACTTAGAATCAGAAGCTAAAATTATAGCACATGACGGATTTACTGCCAATGAATTAGCAGTAAAAATATTACGAGACAATAGACTCAAAGCGAACCCTGATATTATTTATCAGCTATCACTGCATATCCTCAAGGAGCAGTTATGAAAGCACATACTATGTTAAGAGTAGCACAAGGTATCCAACTCTTACAGTTGGATGGATTTGATGATTACACACAAACTCAGCTTGCCAATGTATCAGGGATCAGTCGTAAGACGCTACAGCTGAATGCCGATTTTATCAAGATCATAGAATTTGCATTAAATAAAGAAGGATACCATCAATGTATATTGCACATTTAACTCCTGATGATAGAAATGTCCCCGCTTTGCGGGTACATATGAACAGCAGCATTATATGTACCCGAGAATTGGGGACATTTCCAACTACTATGCATTTATATATGAAATATGATATTACAATCCGAAGAATCAACAATATCTATTATTATAAGAATCAAGCTTTTAAACTCAAAGACGATTCACTGTTTATCGATTATAAGAGTATCACTTTACCCACTCGAACTAGTATCTCAACTGCTGAGAGATTAATGCTTAGTCTTGGTATGGCAATATCTCCTACAGATACCAATACCGTGTTTGATATTACTACGCTTACGGCACATTCTATTCTCTCAAGTATGACGACTTTGGCACTCAAGGATTTAGGAATCATCCCAAAATCCATAAATTTTCAAAAGCAGATCAAATATGGTGAAGTAGTATTTAATGTGTATCTAAAAGTCATAAACGGCTCAGGACGAATAAAATCCACCAATCCATACATGCGATGGTTTAATGAAGAGGATACGTTACAGCTCAAATCTCAACTGTTCACAACGTCAGCTCATTCATATCAAGCAAAGATTCACTCTATGCAATATGAACCAACGGCATTGGCAGAAAGGATCTTTCAATCGGCACTTACACTATTATTGGCAATCGATTTCAAAGAGAATAAGATCACTCCTCAGTCTTTGGACTTTGTGGCTCCGATTGCCCTATTGCATAAAATACGGTTCAGGGATACGATGCTACTTTTGAGTCAGTGCATCGGCTACAACAATGGATTTGTAATTCGACCTCAACTAACGGATGAGCAGTACTCACGAGTCTATTCAGTTTTCACCTCTATTGGAAGTGAAACACGTAAACAGCTTGGATTTATCAATTATGACATAGGTTCAGCTCTACAAACAATCTGTATGCACTTGGTTACTGATCCATCAAAGTATCCATTGCACCAACAGCTTGTCAGCGACAGGCATAAATTCCGTAACCAGATAGCCGATGAGGCAAATCAAAATATTGCATGGGTCAAAGAGGAACTTACCAGTGCTGATAATCGAGAAAATATGCCAAATAGGTATAATAAAATCCCGACATTAAAAGCCTACTTTACAGAGGCATTGGAACTTCGTAAAGAGATTATTGCTTCAGCGGAACCACTGATCCTTGAACGGGCAATGGCATTTGCAAAACCTGAATGGACTAAAGTATGGGATCAACAAGAAAAGAAACATCACTTTATTGATACTGGACGACGAAAAGAGAGTAGCGTATTCTTCTTTATATGGACACAATGGGAACGTCAGATACGAGAGGTGATGATGAGTTGCTTCGATGATCCTAGTGCATGTCATCAGGTTCATGATGCAGTCTATGCGAGACAGATTATTGATCCAAAAGTGATTGAAGCAGTAGTGCTGGAACAAACAGGGTTCAGGGTGCAAATTTCAGGAGTTTAGCTCACTTCAAAATCGCTTCAAGAACCTCTTTGATTTTTTAACTATGGAATTCCATAGTTACTTCCTATGAAAGAAGTGCCTTGTGCAGGTGGTTCTGAATGTTTTAGAACCACAGATATAGATGCATGGAAGTAAAACAAAGAACTCAACTTATTCTCTACTTGAAAAGTGAATATTAATTCAACTTCACTTCAATGAGCTAAGGGATATTTTAATCTGTATATTTACTTGACTTATCTCTAATTTCTCTACGAAAAATCCATCAGAAATCATAAATTTTTCCTGCCGTACCTGTTTTTTAAAATCAAAGTTTCAAAGTCACTTACTGTCCCGCACACACCGAACATAAACGTTAGCGTCCTTATCGTAGCTGCTCTCGTAGCCACCGTCGAAATAGATACCCCAAGCATAGTAGCTATTGCCTGCAACCGGCGTACTAGACCAATAAACGTCCGAAGCGGTATTTTTAAATTCTGACTTGATAGCTGGATGATTATTTTTATCGACTATCGTTCTTAGCTCATCAAAACTAGGGAGTCGCCAATCACTATGTCCTGCAAGGTTTAAGTTTTGACAATAATCTATAGCCCCTTGCCAGTTTTTTTCAACACTCTTCGCACTTTCATCATCTTGCCACATAAGATTACCTTCTTGTACAGTCCCTTGAATTTCAGTTGAAACTGGTGCAGTGTTTTGTTTTGCCATCAAAGTATTTTTGTCTGATTGACTTGTATATAAGATTGATGCAAGAATAATTGCACCAAAGCCAACCATTAGCTCCATCCCATCATCATTTTCATTAACAAAAGTTTTTTGAACTCTCTTAGATACCATGAAATAGCGTATCCATATCACGGCAAAAATAGTTTGGAAAATTGTTCCCATTACTGCACTCATGATATTTATCGTCGGAAGATCGATATTAACAAGGAGTAAAATCGAAATCAAAGATGCTACGATATTGGAACCAAAATAGATAATCGCAAGATTTTTAGTCCAATCAGCTTTTCTAAAAAAGCTGATTGTAAATGCTAACAACAAGCCGTATGAGATAAAACTCATATAGGCAATTATTTTGAAATAAGAAGCTTTCTCATCCATTCCAGTTTGATATAAGAGTTTTAGTGTATTAAGACTTTCATTTTCAAAAAAATGTTCTACCATTACGAAGCTATATAAATTTCCAACTACAAGAAATACTGCAAGAACAATCAGCCATCCTCCAAACTTGCCATACTCTTCATGCTCTTTCTTCATTTGAGCTTCAATGGCAACTTCTATCGCTTTTTCTTTTGCTACGGCTTTCTCTTCTTTGATAATCTGTATTTTTTGGGGAATGATTGTAAAACCATTTTTTATGATCTCAAAAAGTTCCTCTTTTGATAGATCACTCAAATCAATCTGTAATGCAGATAATTGATCTTTGATCGCTTGAACACGATATTGCATATAGAGTGCTTTTGCTTTGCTGTCATTGCCCTCAGCATGTGCTAATGCTTTTGCCCAGAGACCTTTAATGAGTTCAGATTCTTGTTCCATCTCATCCATGACAAATTCATAAAGCACTTCATCGGATCTATTACTAAGATCATCATTATGTATTGGTTGGTTATCCATAATTATTCCCATTATTTTTTAATAAATATTATCATTATTCTGCTTAATCAAATCCTTTGATCTGTTGTGCAAAATTACGGCTTATAGCAAATCTTGCAATAATTTTTTAAACCCTTAGTACAGTCACAATCAACGACAACAATAACAATACACCCCCGTAGAACATTTTAAGATTTTCAGTACCTGTTGAAAACAGCATACCCACCTATCTCTTATTTTCTAAAGATATCACATCAAAGAGCATCACACACAGATCTTTTAACAGCTAACATCTCCATTCCTTACGCATCTTTTGCTCGAAGGACTCTTTGGAAATATTAAAAAAAGGAGTCGATGATGTTAAATGTGTACTTGACAGATTTACAAGCATACAATGAGGGGCATTTAGTCGGAAGGTTTATTGATCTACCTATTAGTGAAAACAAACTCGCACAAGCGATCTCAGAGGTGCTACGTGAAGGTGAAACTAT
>CAISHH010000014.1 GCA_903885085.1 uncultured Campylobacterales bacterium | reverse complement strand
GGTTATTTACTTTGCCGGTAACTGCACTGCTAAGTTCAGCAATCTATTTTTGTCTTAGTTTTATTTCAATCCTATAGGGTTTAATTCCCCCGACCCTTGCGTCGTGAAAAAAGCTATAATCAGGATATGAAAAGTTGGACAATATCCCAATTAAGAGATGATAACCAATTATGTTAAAGAGCAAGGTAAGACATATACAAGACTTCATAAAGGGCAGTTAGAAATAGAACTGTAATACCTCGTGCCCTTGGGTCGGGGATAGCCTAGCCAAGTGACTGGGTAAGAACAGTTAAACTTTTATTTTTTGTGAGTTGACAGATCAATGCTCTTCCTCCTCATCCTTTTTTAATTGGATTTATTGCATAATACAAAAGTTATATTTTATAAAAAGATAGGAGTCTCTATGGCAATGCCAAATGGAACAGAATTATTAGTAATTGTAGCCGTGGCAGTTTTGCTTTTTGGTCCCAAAAAAATACCAGAGCTTGCCAAAGGACTTGGACAAGGTATTAGAAATTTTAAAAATGAGATGAAGGACCATTCAGATGAACATCCACCTAGTGAGCCTTCGGCACCAATGTCATCCACTACAAGTCAAGAATCAAAGCCAGTTGATATTATTAGTACTCAAGTTCATTCGCTTACAAATGAAGTAAAACCTCCTCATCAGGTGTAAGTGCTTGACATTATGATGAACCCTTGTCAATGATGGATTTGTATTTATGTAAGTTATTTTTAAAGTCAACAGTTAACACAATATAATTCTGCGAAAAAATATATAACAACAATAGGAGAGTAAGAAAATGTCAGGACATGAATTTCACGTACACGGAGCCCACGATCATGCAGTAGAGCATGCAGTTGAACATGGTGAGAGTAAACTAGGGCAATACATTGCAATATTTACGGCAATTTTGGCATCGATAGGTGCTATTGTGAGTTATCAGGGTGGAGATGCTCAGAATGAGGCAATGTTACATAAGAATGAGGCTGTCCTCTTGAAAACTCAAGCTTCAGATCAATGGAACTTTTATCAGTCAAAAAGTAATAAAGTCCATCTAATGGAACTTGCTTCAGATATGGCTCCAAAAGAGAAACAGGATTACTATAAAAGTAAAATAGAAAAATATGACACAGAGAAGGCAGACATCAAGAAAAAAGCTGAATCCTTAGAAGTAAAATCTGAAGAAGCTAACAAAGAAAGTGATGCGCTTATGGTTCCACACCATAAACTGGCACAAGCCATGACACTTATTCAGATTGCTATCTCCCTTGCATCTATTACAGTATTGACGCGTAAAAAATGGTTATTTGTTATGGCTGCCGTTGCGGCACTTGGCGGCATTATATTGTGGGCTACGGTCTTGGTATGAAAGGCGTAGTGTATGATTGGTTTGGACTTAATGTTTGGCTATTTCATTTTATAAATAATATTAGATTAGAGGTTATTGACAAAGTTATGCTTCTTGGTACAGCTTTGGGCTCTCATACACACTTTGATATTTATATAATTCTTTTGATCGTGGTAGTTTTTTATAATTTAGCTAAAAAAAATACTCATTCTCTCTCTAAAAAAGAGATCTATTTTTGGTTGACTCCAATAGTAGTCTTAGGTGTTTCTTATCTCATTGATGGATTGTTTCTAGAGATTATCAAGCCACTTTTAGATTTTCCAAGACCGCCACTTGCTTTGCCTCTTGGAAGTGTCAATGTTGTAGGGATTGCTGAATATCATCATAGTTTCCCAAGTGGACATTCATCCTTTGCGATGTTAATCGTTGCAAGTATTTGGCCTTTGTTATTTGGTTGGAAGAAATGGGTAGGTGTTACTTTTGTATTATGGGTTGGGATATCACGTGTGAGTGTTGGAGCTCATTTTCCAGCAGATGTATTGGCAGGGTTTGGCTCGGCATTTTTGGTTGTAATACTTGTGAGAGCAGCTTTGGAAAGATTTCTTAAATATAAAATCTAATTCATAGGTGTTTTAGAAACCTCGACCATTGTTTGTGCATCTAAAATCTTTGGCGGAGTCGCAGTTTCCATTGACACTTCGTAAAGATCTTTTTGAGTATGGATTTTTTTATTGTTGCAATGGCTCTTATACTTTTTGTAATGCAGACGAAAAGCATAGTAACACATGTTAAACAACTGAGATCCATTAGAGGAAGATGCGGTTATTTTTTGCTGTAATGTTTGACTATCAAGCTTCAATATAATCTAAAGCTTTATGAAATGTATCGTGAGTCAATGTAAGTGCAATCAAAGCGAGAGTAAAAACGACAGCTCCGACGATTGTTCCTGATTTGTAACTAAATATAGAATAATAGCCGTAAATAGTAGAGAAAGTCGACCGCGTTTATCTCTGAGTATTCTCCATAATATGCCACCTAGTCCAAGTTTGTGAAGACTTGTAACTTCGGACAACAAAATATGATAAGTAAGTAACATCTTAGAGTGTTATCTACTGATTTAGCGTCGTGTTTTTGACTTTCGTCATACACGACTCGGTAATCTGCAAAAGTTTTGTTAAACACCTCTAGCTTATATCTGTTGATTCCTCAAGACCAGCATCCGCAAAATATAGTATCTTCGGAAGAATGAATAATAGAATCGAAGTTCCGATAAGCATCCCTCCCACTACGACTATCGCAAGTGGTTTTTGCACTTGTGAGCCTACACCCGTATTGAGTGCTGCTGGTAACAGGCCTATAGACGCTGTTAAACCAGTCATTAAAATAGCTCTAAATTTTTCATTAGCGCTCTCTTTTATAGACTCCATGCGGTTAAGACCGTTCCTCATATTATGTAAGAATGAAGAGAGTAAAATTGACGAGTTTAACACACTTACACCTAAAATGGAGATAAATCCGACAATGGCCGAAACACTCAGGGCTTCACCCGTTACAACAAGCGAAAGGATTCCTCCAAAGACCGAAAAAATAGGTGCAGAGAGCACTATCAAAGTATTTCTAATAGATCCATAATAGATAAATAAAAATAAAAATATTAAGAATAGTGCTCCAGTTGTCGTGACTTTAAGTCGATCAAACGCTTCTTTCATCTGCTGAAAAATACCGCTATATTTTACAAAATATCCATCAGGAAGGCTCATTGTTGCCATCTTCTCTTGAGCTTTTGCCACAGTACCGGCAAGGTCATCGGAGACAACACTGAACTTAATAGGTACATAACGTTTAAAATTTTCTCTATAGATAAATGAGGCACCTGTATCATAATGGATATTTGTCACTTCTGAGAGTGCTATCGTTCCACCATTTTGTAAAACTATCGGTATCTCTTTGATCTGATCAACACTTTTTCTATAATCATCAGGAAAACGAAGGACCATATCAAACTGCTTATCACCCTCTATGATGCTTGTGATCACTTTGCCATCCAAAGTACTTGATACTACGTCCATGATGTCTTCAACATTTAAACCATATTGAGCGGCATGTTCTCTATTAACTTCGATAATAAGATTTGGCTGGCCGATCTCTTTAAATACACCAACATCTGTGATCCCTTTAACACTTGAAATATTATCTTGTGTGGTTTTGGCAAATTTATTCAAAGTGAAAAGATCATCTCCAAAAATTTTAACGGAGTTTTCCCCTTTTACACCACTCATAGCTTCTTCAAGGTTATCCTCGATATATTGAGAAAGACTGATATCAGCGTTTGGAAACTGCTTATCGAGTTTTTTACGAATCTCATTTTCAAGATCCTCTTTTGTTAGACCAGATGGCCAGCTACTATAAGGTTTTAAACCTACAAAAAATTCTGTATTATATGGACCTGATGGATCAGTCCCATCTTCAGGTCTGCCAGCTTGAAACTGTACCTTGTCAATTTCTGGAAATTCACGTAAAGAGTTTTTCATTGCTATGGCTTCTGTGTAGCTTTTACTTAAAGAGATAGAATATGGTAAGGTAGCTCTCATATAGATATTGCCTTCATCCATTTTTGGTAAAAATTCCATTCCTAACGTAATAGCAAGCCCAGCGCCAGCTATAAGCACGGTAAAAGTCGTAAATAAGGCTTTTTTAGGGGTAATCTTTTCTAAAAGGCGAAGATACACTGCTCGCATCTTAATAAAAATAGAAAATTCATGCTCATGAGAGAATTCAAGCATCCTACTTGAGAATGCAAACAGATAAGTAAAAGTCAATATAAGTGCAAAAGAGATAGCATAAATATATGTTTTTGCCATCGGTGTAAATATTTGCGATTCAGAGCCTTCCATTGTAAAGAGTGGAATAAATGCTAAAAAGATGATAAATGCTGAGAAGATAATTGGCTTTCCTATTTCATCTGAAGTTTGAGCAAGACACTTCATATGCGGTTTTTTTTGATGTTTAAGCCGAAAGTAGTTTTCCACAACCAAAAGAGGAATATCTACGATAATACCAAAGTCTATCGCACCAAGGGAAATGAGATTGGCTGAACTGCCGCCAAACGACATAGTTGCCAAAGTAAAAAGTAGTGACAAGGGAATAACAGATGCGACAATAAGAGCTGATCTGTATTCGCCTAAAAATACCAAGATGATTGCAAAAACCAAGAACATCCCAAGAGCTGCTGTTTCTTTTATTTTGCCTATAACCGTGTCCAAAAGATCTTGTCTATCATAAAAAGGTACGACTTTAACACCCTTTGGTAAAATGCCATTATTGAGTTCATCAATCTTTACATGTAAGGCTTTCATCGACGGGAGACTTTGTGCATTTTTTCTAAGTACAACAGTTCCCATAACGATATCATTGTCCCCATTAAGTCCAACGATTCCAGTTCGAGGTACATTGCCTATCATTACATTTGCAATATCTTTGAGTAGTATTGGTTTTCCATCTCTCATAGCTACAAAAGAGTTTTGAATATCATCAATACCACGAAGTAAGCCTATACCGCGAATCGTATAATATTGACTGCCAAATTCCAGCACACGTCCACCAACATTTGCATTACTTTTAGACAAAGAATCAATGATATCTGCTAATGGAAGTTTATACTTTTGCAGTTTTGCAGGATCAACTGTCACTTCGTATGTTTTAATTTTCCCACCATAAGTGTTTACATCTTCAACACCTTCAACAGTCTTGAGATATCTCGTAACGATCCAGTCTTGAATTGTTCTGAGTTCTGTTAAACTTTTATTCCCTTGAACTCTATAACGCATGATCTCACCCAGTGAATTAGCGACTAGGTTCGGTGTCACGCTTGGAGGAAGTGTGACTTGAGTGAGCCTGTTTAAAACCTCTTGTCTTGTATCTTTATAGGTTGAATCATATGTAAATTTACATTTAATATCTGAAAGACCGTACAGAGAAACGCTATTGACAGTTATTAATCCGGGCATACCTGCAAGAGCTGTTTCAACAGGAATAGTCACCTGTTTTTCTACCTCTTCACTGCTTCTTCCATCATAAGTCGTAACTATTTCAAAAATCGGAGGAGCGGGATCTGGAAAGGCCTCAATATTGAGCTTTGCAACACCAATAATTGCAATGGCGGCAAAGACAGCCGCCAAGATTATTACCGTAAATGCATTGGAAATTGCAAAGTCTACAATTCTTTTCATGGTTTATCCAGCATGATAGTGTCTTGAGCGATCAAAGAGCCTGGTTCTAAACCATTTATAATAGAGTAGTTTTCATCTTTATCATCTTCAAATATTTTAATTTCATGCTCAATAAACTTACTATCTTTTGAAATAAATACATAGAGTTTTCCATCTTTATTTAAGATCGCACTTTTTGGTATTTTAATTCCTTTAAATTCGATATCACCATAAATCTTCACAAACATATTTATCTTGAGGTCTGCCATCTTTTCACTAGGATTGATATAAACTTTCATAGTCTTACTATCAAGATCCACAGCTTCGGCTATATATTGGACAACACCTTTTATTTTTTCACCATTTTGCAGTTCTATGGTCACATTTGATCCTTGCTTAAAATGGCTGATGTCTCCCTCATTAACATTTGCTATAATCGTTTTTTTATTTGGATCTGCAATCTTCATCAAAGCATTATTTGGATCAAACTGGACTTTGTCTCCGACATGAACATTCATCTCATATACAACTCCGCCAATAGGCGCTGTAATCTTTGCAGCTGATGCTCCTTGTGCTCCATAGAGTGAAAGTTTTCTTTTTGTACCCTCATACTGCGCTTGACTTTGTTGCAGACTTTGTTCACTTGCCAAAAAATCATTTTTACTGATTGAGCCGATAGCGTATAGCTCTTTATTAAGATCATACAGTCGTTTTGCCTCCGTTAAAGAGGATTTTGCCATTAGCAGTGAAGTTGTAGCATCACTTGTATCTGGTGATTTTACCAAGAGTAAAGGGGTACCTTGAGATACTTTTTCACCAATATGTGCAAATACCTTGTCCACGCTTCCACTTACAGTAGAAGTAATATTTACCATTCCATCAGGAAGTGCAAAAACTTGTCCCGGTGCAGTTACCTGTAAAGTAACATTTTGTTCAACAGCTTTATAAAGCTGTATATCATTCTTTTTTTGCCCTTCTGCACCATTTTTTTCTGTAGTGTTTGTGTCGGTACTGTTTTGTTTGTCACATCCAACAAATAGGGTTGCAACAAGAGAAAGTGCAATGGTGATTAGTGCTGTTTTACTTCGCAAGGTAAACTCCCGATAGTTAGATTAAGTAGAGCTTCTGAGGCTAGTAGATCAGTCTCGGATGAAAGCATATTTTTTTCATACTCTTTAAATTCGTTTTGAGCATCAAGTAACTCTAAGACTGAAATACCTTTGAGTGCAAAAGATTTTTGTATATCATATAAAAGTTTTTTTGCATCTTCGTATTGTTTAGCATATGCTTGATAGAGATGATTTTTTTCTTTTAAATCTTCGTTAGCCTGTTCAACTTGCGATTTGATTAAAGCTTTTTCTTTCATATAAAGAGCATCACTTTGAAGGAGAGATAGTTTCGCCTTTTCTATTTCCCCTTCATTTCTGTCAAATACTAAAATAGGAAGAGAAAAACCCACACCAAGAAAAGTTCCAGGCGTACCGTTGACAGTATCTGCTTCTACTCCGATATCAACATCAGGAATTGTTTTAGCTTTTTCTATTTCTATACCTACTTTAGACTGCTCTTTATTTTTTTGTGCAGCATCAATATCTGGTCTGGACTCAAATGCTTGAGTTTGAAGCTCTTTTAATGGTTTTGGAGTTGTGACTTCTATTTTTTCTTCTGAAATTGTGAGTTCATCTTTTGAAACTCCAAGTAAAAATGCTATATTGGAAATATCATTTTTATAGGCTAGATCACTTTGCATCGTATCACTTTGATATGATATACGCGCTAGTTGCATCTTTTTAAAATCATTTTCGCTTAAAAATCCATGCTCATATTTTACTTTTGCAACTGTAAGGACTTTATCATAATTTACAAGGGTCGATTGACTTGCATCAAGGTAGTTTTTATCCTTGAGTGTTTGATAGTATTGTTGCGTAAAAAGCATAAAAAGATTTCTCATAGTATCAATATAATTACTATTTGCACTGGCAAGGTTGATCTTGGCAAACTCCGTTCTTTTTGCTCTTTTCGAGCCAAGTTCCATAAGCCAATCAAGTCTATAACTTTGTTGTGAAGTGCTGTGATCATAGATGTTTGAAGTATTTAAACCGGTAGCACCAAAAGTAAACTGAGGATTTGGAAGCGCTTTTGCAGTAATAAGATCACCATTTGCTTTTTGTTTTTCGTAAAAAGCTACAAGGGCATCGGCATTGTTGTTAGCAAACATTTTAGAGGCGCTTAAATAGTCTAATTCGAGGGCACTAACTTGTATAATACTTAGGGATGAGAGAATAAAAAATTTTATAATGTTCATGTGTCTCCTCAAAGGTAAAATAAGTGGCGAATTATATTCTTGCAATTGCTAATAGACGGTAAATAAAATTAATTAAAATGAAAAAAATCTTAACCGACATTTTCCTTGAGATCAAAAGCCATATTCTTTTTAAGATTATTTACTGAACTTTCGCACCTAATTTATCCAAGAAAACACTCAACAAGTATTGAACTGCAGTAGCTTAAGTCAGTTTAGATTACTTATCTTGACAAATAAGAAAAGCTGGCGTAGAACTACTTGTTTGTAAGGCTTCAACTACTTCAGTATTTATATTTTTTAAATTCTCAAGGGTATAAATTGTAGATCGATTGACTAAATCAAAAAAATCATGCATTATCTTCTCCATATAGCAGTTAAAACCAATTAATTACTTTATCACTATTTTTATAAGAAATCGCTCTCTACACCTCCCTAGGTCTCCCTAGTTTCTTTTTACTTTTAGGGATTGTTCCTCTTACAAATGCTCTATCTTTTTCATTGGTTTTTATCGGTTCTAAATCTTGATAATCATCTTTACATAAATATGAGACTGCTTTATCTAGGTTCTCTCTTTTCTTACTATCTTTATGGTCTAATATACCTACACCTCTTTCTTCTGATCTGGCTACACTTATTCATACTTAGAAATAACAAAATTTCTAAGATAAAATATCAATATGAGTAAGGATAAAAAAGATGAGGAATAGTCAATATACAAGAGAGTT
>CAISHH010000013.1 GCA_903885085.1 uncultured Campylobacterales bacterium | reverse complement strand
CATGCGAAGTGCCCTTTGGGTGTGACACTTGGGAAAGCTTTGTATGTAAGAGTTATGATTTAGTTGTAAATACGACAAGTGCAGGTTTAATAGACGATCTCTACCCTGCTCCCCAATCCATGATAGAAGAGATTCTCTCTCATACTTCTTATGTTGCAGATGCAATCTATGGCAAATTGACACCATTTTTACTCTTGGCAAAACAAAAAGAACTCACGTACAAAGATGGAGCCGATATGCTTTTATACCAAGGTGTCCTTGCAAATCATCTTTTTTGCAAAAAGCAGTTTGATCTGAAAACAACTGCCGATCTCATGCAAAAAAGCTTTCTTCTCTAGCTTTGTAATACACTTTTTTAGCTAACTTATCTTTTAAGTAAGAAAAATGTAAAATGTATTCTTTAAACATCATAGTTTTTTGGAGTTTTTTATAAAGATCATTACTCTTCTTTTTATTCTATTTTTCTCTGTGTTTGCAACAGAGAAGGTTAATGTTTTTATCCTTCATTCTTATTCGCAGGAGTATGAGTGGACGAAAAAACAGCACAATTCTTTTGTCGAGACGCTGGATAAAACTGATAAAAAATTTGCCTTTTGGACAGAATACCTCGATACTAAAAGAGTAGGATTCACTCAAGAATATAAAGATAATTTTTTAAACTATCTACACATGAAGTATGTAGATGCTACCCCCGATCTAATCTATGTTACAGATGATGATGCATTAAATTTTATATACGAAAACTATAATCAAATCTTTTTGAAAAGAAAAGATATTCCTATTTTCTTTTCTGGTATCAATAATCTCAGTATGAATACTATTTTAGATAAAAAACATTATGCTGGTGTATATGAAGTACAAGAAATTGAACCAAATATCAATCTCATCAAACAGTTTTCTCCGCAAACGAGAGATATCTATTTTCTTGGAGATAATTCCACTACATATCAATCCATCAAAAATGAAATAGAATCTAAACCTAGTAAATTTAAAAATATGAACTTTCACTATGTAAGCGATGATCATCTTTCAAAAGTTTTAAAAGAACTACCGACTAAGCCTCGCAGTTTTATAGTTTTAACCACTATTGGTGGATTTAAAGATGATCAAAATAACACACTTTTACCAAGTGAATCGATAGAGAAAATAAAACAAAATTCACATCTGATTTTACTCAGCATGGAAGACGCTTACATGATCAAAGGTGTTGTCGGGGGTTATGTTACAAGTGGAGAGAAACAGGGAAAAGAAGCCGCAGATTTGGTTTTAAAATACCTCAATGATAAATCTTTTAAAAACCTTCATTCTGATATGTACAATTCCAATACTTACCTTTTCAATGCCAAAGAGCTAAGTAACTCGAGAATAATATTGTCAAATTATATTGAACGAAAAGCTATTATTATAGACAAAGATAAAAATTTCCTAGAAAGGAACCTATCTTTTCTTCTCAATATATTTACACTCATGGTATTGATCTTGATATTTATCGGTATAGCACTTTATGCAGTACAAAGAAGAAAATATCTAACTCAAAAACAAGAGTTATATAAAATCGATAGCTTAAGAAAAAAACTATATATCAAGGATCAACTTCTTCACAATACGTTTGAGCTCTCAAATATCGGATACTGGAGATTAGATATGCTCAAAGACACGCTGTTTGTTTCACAAAAATTATTAAACACTTTGCAAATCGATGCAAATATTTATAAAGATGATTCAAAACTGATAGCGTATTTTGTGCATCAAGATGATCGAGAACTTTTTTTGAAAAAATTACAAGAGGTCAAACTTTCGCATGAGCCACTTGTTTTTGAACATAAGATGGTAACATCACGTAAATCTGTCTTACATGTAAGAGAAATCCTTTATACCGAAGATATTAAATATAATGATTCATCAGTAATAATCGGAATCATCCAATTTGAAAAGTAAATATAAAGTTCTTTTAGGCGTTTTGATGCTTGCTTTCTTTTTATTAGTTCCCATAGCTAGTTCACTCTTTTTTAGTTCAAGCACAAAGGGTGTTATTTCAGTTGATAAAGAGATCCAAGCCAACTATATTCAAAGTGATAAACATGTTGTCTTGGTGTTTTTTGGATATGTTGGATGTGAAAAAGTGTGTATGCCTATTTTACAAAACTTGGCAAACTTGTATGGATCAAAAAAATTTGACAATATCAGAGATAAAATTGACATCTACTTTATAAACCTGACTCCAGAGTTAGAAATAACTGCTCCAAAACTCTTTGCAAAATATTTTAATAAAAATTTCAACGGCGTTTATCTTAATCAAAAAGAGCTATTTAAGATAGACAGAAACTTTGGAGTCTTCTTTTCAAAAAGTCTTGATGATAAAGAAGAACTCAATCATACTGACAACATTTTTCTTCTTGAAAATATAGCTGGGCATTTGAAACTCAAAAAAATATATACGACACATCCATTGAATAAAACTAAGATAACAGAGGATATAATGCAAATGTTATCAAGTTAAAATACAAAGGCAGAAGTGTCTCATGAATAATACATTTAAAACATTTTTCAAATGCCCTACAATCCCGCAATATGCAGAGTTGAGTATTAATCTTTTTAATATGAAAGCGGATAAAGTCATGCTTTGGTTGCTTATAGTTCAATGGTTTATTGCAACATTTATAACTTCCATCGCATATGACACATACATTTACGGTTTTTTCAGCGGAGCTTTGATCGTTTTACCGATGCTTTTTTTATATAAATACCTCAAAGGGGACAGATACTATAGAATCTTTATTGCCATTGCATTAATGCTCTTTTCCATCGTCTATATACAACAGTATCTTGGCCGTATTGAGATGCATTTTTATGTCTTTATCGCTATGGCTATTTTAACCCTTTACAAAGATATAGTTCCTCTTATCGTTGCAGCAACCGTAACGATTTTGCATCATGTTATCTTTAACTATTTACAACTATATGAAGTATCACTTTTTGATATGCCTGTCATGATATTTAACTATGGTTGCGGATTTGATATTGTCATTTTACATGCAATCTTTGTTATCAGTGAGCTGTTCATTCTTGGCTATATCATAAGATTGCAAGTGGAACACAGTATAGATCTCAACACAACTCAAAGTAGAGTCAATGAACTTAATTCTGAATTACAATATACATCTTCGCATGACATGCTTACAGGTCTTCCAAATAGAATCTATCTCCACGAACAGCTTCAAAATATAAAAAATCTTTCTGAAACTAATAATAAGAGATTTGCACTTATATTTTTAGATCTTGACCATTTTAAAAATATCAATGACACACTTGGACACGATGTAGGTGATGCACTTTTAAAAACTGTGGCAAATATACTAACAGCAAATTTACCAAAAGAGAGTCTTATTACTAGAATAGGCGGTGATGAATTTATACTAGTCATCTCGAACTTTGAAGATCCAAGCGAGATACTTCCTATTATCAATATTCTCTTGCAAGAGTTTAGAAATGAGCTCTTAATAAAAGGATATTCCCTTAGACTCTCTGCAAGTATGGGCATATCCATCTATCCTAATGACTCTACAAATATAAAAGAGCTTATGAAATATTCTGATATCGCTATGTATAAAGCCAAAAGTGATGGACGCGATAACTTTAGCTTCTTCACCCAATCGCTAAACAATAAGATCCATCAAGAAGTAGATCTTATCAATGATATGCAAAGAGCATATTATGATAATGAATTTGAACTCTACTATCAGCCAAAAGTCGATGTGAAAACGCAAAAGATCATAGGTGCAGAGGCACTTATTCGTTGGAATCACAAAACACGCGGAATGATAGGACCAAACATCTTTATAGCACTTGCTGAGAGCACAGGTTTTATACTTAGTCTTGGTAAGTTTGTCATTGGGCAAAGTACAAAAGATATCAAAGAGTTCAGTTCACTTGACTTGAAAAATCTTAAGATATCAATCAATGTATCGACGAGACAGTTTCAAAATGGGGATCTCTATACAGATTTAAAAAGTGCAATGCAACAAAGTAAAATCGATCCAAAACAGTTAGGCATTGAGATAACAGAAAGCATAATGATGCAACATGTAAGTAAGACAATAGCAACATTACAAAGTATTAAAGATCTTGGAATATCGATCTATATTGATGATTTTGGTACGGGATATTCTTCGTTGGCATATCTCAAAAGCTTTCCAATTGACACGCTTAAAATAGATAAAACATTCGTAGATGATATTTGTGAAAATGAAAGTAATGATGGAATCATCCTCAATGCTATTCTTGCAATGGGCAAATCTTTAGGTTTAAAAGTGATTGCGGAACCGTTCATAATTCCGTGTCAATCGGGTAAAATTATATTTACCCAAGGAACGACACATGAAGATAGAAATAGATG
>CAISHH010000012.1 GCA_903885085.1 uncultured Campylobacterales bacterium | reverse complement strand
GCTTCATCTATGGCAGTTGCTGGAAGTGTTGGGTTTAGCTTTGTGAGAGCTGTTTGGAGTCTATGAGATAAAAGCACCTCTTGGTAATTGGCTCTTTGAGGGTCATTACTATCTGGAGCGATTTCGTAGCCTAATAAATAGTCATATCCTAACTCTTTGAACCACTCTATGGCTAGTTGTTCTACTTGGTCTTCGTTAATCATACATCACTCCAAATATCTAAGTTTTCCCATCCATCTACAAATCCCATGGAATTTAAATTTACTATTGGATGTTCAGCAATCAGCTGTTTCACTTCATTTACGAAATCAATCTCTTCACCTATATTATCCAACATAAATTTTATGACACTTAAAGCAAAAAAGACAGAAGCGTTGTTGTCATAAGTGATTTGCTTATTTTCACCATTTTTGTTTCTTGTTTTAATAATAGTTTTTATAGGATGAAATAATTTATTACTTGGCACAGAAAATTGTATTCTTAATTGTTTATTCCATAACCTTGAATGATGGGCACATATATTTCTCAGAATTGTTAATGCATGTAACCAGTTTTCTAATACTTTCTTATTTACGTTTAACCCTTTTGCAATAATGCTTTTATCGTCTGCCTTCATTGCAGTATAAAGACGAGATACTGTAGTAAACGATAATACCTCTACTACAGCCCATAATGGCAAATCTGTAGTATTGTACTTGTTTTGAAAATGGGAAATAAAATCCTCATCTGAACGATTACTTTCTCCTTTGATATCATGTTTCAATTTTTCAAAAAACTCAATAGTACAATCAAAGTTTTCATGACTTAAATAGCCAAATGCATCATATATTTGCGTATGATAATAAGCAATTTGGGTTCGAATGTGCACTTCTATAATTTCTAATGCACCAAACACTAAACGGCGAAGTTTTGCATCAAAGTCGTATAAACTAATTATATGTCTAAATTCTGCGTTATCATAAAATTTATCTGGGATATCACTATCTTTCGGATATTGAAAAGGAATGTAATAGGCGCTGAGTCTGTAGTAGTTTATATGAGATAATTTTTTTATGGCATAAGAGTCATTGTGGATAATAAGACCCTTAGATTTGAGTTTTTCAAGTTGTAATTCAAAGCTTAAATGAGTTTTTTCGTAGCCATTTGATTTGTTTTTGATTATTTGTAGTTGTGAGCTTAACAAAAAGACCCCCTCGTTGGCACTTCTAAGAGAGGTGGAGGAGATATGTGGCTGATATTGTAGCGACTGTTTGTTAAATCGAAAGTAAAACCTATAGTAAAACTGTAAATATGTAACAATTCCCTACACTTACTTGTCATCAGTAGTTCCAATGTGCAATCCTGAAACATCCAGCTCACCTGAGAGGAGTTTTGGGAGGAGTGTGTCTCTTGTTTTTTGGAGGGTTATATTTTCTAATCTACATAAAATTATTTTTTCAATAAAAGGTTTAATCGTTATATCTGCTAAATCAAATAGTCCCTTGTTTGGAATTACACATAATGCTTCTGATAGATGACCTTTCTTGATATGCCCCATTGTTACGGCTTTACTTGCAGCTATATGTTGAAAATTAAAAAGATGTTGTTTTGTCCAACAATAGTAAAACCATTTAGGATAGTTATTTGAAGTCACCTTGAAAAGATGTTGATTTAATGCTGCTTTTCCTCCGCACCAGATAGCTACCATTAAAGTACCTGACCAAGAAAAAATAATATCTCCAGAATCAACAATACACTCTGGCTTAATATTTACATCAGCTTTTTCTTCACCATCTGTGCAACCTTTACTTAAATGTGCTATTTTTAACACTGGTAAATACTCATTTTCATTTTTAGGTCTAAATTTTTGTAATGCTAATCCATTTTGATAATTTGCTATTTCATCCAGCGGCTTTACTTCCCACCCCATAGGAATCATCCCAAGCTCACTCTCTTCAAACTTGCTAGGAAATAGTTCTAATACCTCTTTGGATATTCCAAGTTCACGAGCTGCTGCTTCTAACTCTTCATCATTTGCACATCCCATCTTTGCATGTACTGGGTCAAAAT
>CAISHH010000011.1 GCA_903885085.1 uncultured Campylobacterales bacterium | reverse complement strand
TGTGTCTTTTTTTGAAACTTTACTTTGAAAAAAGATGAAGTAGAATTTTAACAACTCCCTAAAATAGGGATATTGTCTTTTATGCTTTTGAGGTAAATTGAGGATATCTTAATTTGTGGTACAAAATAGCCGTTTAGGTGTTTACTTTTGTGTTGCATTTTTTGAGTGATTTTAACTTCATTGCATTGTAACTTTTGTGTGTGAAGAGTAGGCACTCATCAAAGTAATTTAACCGCATACCCTTTGATTGATTTTTGATAGATATTTCTTTTAAAAACGTGTATCTATTTCGCTTGATATCTCGATTATATTTTTTTGTATCATGTATCACTTCTTTCAAGCGCACTATGTAACTTTGTTTATTTATAGCTCTTGATTGCTTTGCCCGTGTTATCCTGCCCTTATCTTTTTCTTTCACTCTCATGAAGTAGTTTATAGCTGTTCGCTCTGCAATATTCAAGCATTGAGCTATCTCTTTAAATTTCAAACCTTTTGAATATAACGCCATTATCTGAAACTCTCTTTTAGTGATTGTTTTCATTGTCTTTACCTTGACTCTTTTTATCTACGAAGTTAATCGTTACTTTCGCACCATCAAACATTTTATCTTTTGCAAGTATCTCTTTGATTTTCTGTTCTATCTGTTCCTTAGTCATTTTGTACCCTCGCTATGTTTATAATCTCTGTAAGCTCAAACAGCGGTAACGCCAATATCTTTATATTAGGGATAATTACTTTTGCCTCTATCCGCCATAAAACACCATCTAAAGAGTTTTTAAAAGCTTTATCATAGATAGTGATTTTTTCAATCATATTGATAAACGGATTATTTATATAATGTGTGTCTGTCGGCACTCTGTCTTTTGTGAAATATCTCTCAACATCAAAGTGTTTCTTCAATGCTTCTATGTTTGGCTTATATGGTAAATCTATGCAAATATCAATATTTGAAATACTCTTCAAGATAGATAATATCTTTATGATGTGTTCTCTCTTTGGTGGCTGTTTGTGGTATTGCTTCATACCAAATATGACTAAGGTCGCTTGTCGATACTTGGGCGGTGTTGATGAATTGTAGTAGTAGATACTTTCTTTCTCTAATTGATAAGCAGTTGTTATCTCATCAGTTGTGAGCCTTTTCTTGAGTTTACTCATAATCTTTTGGTCTTTAGCATTAATCTTGTGCCACTTGCCGACCTCTTGCAATTTCTCTAATTTATACTGTTTTTGAAACTCTATCCGTATGCTATCTATGTTAAAATCTTCATCAATATTTAGATTATGTTCATTGATAAAAGCTTCTATTTCTGATAGTATGTTCATCGTTGTTTTATCCTTATATTAAGAGATTGATTTCTTAAAGTTCATTTTACATGTAAGCCAAACCACCACCCACACGGGGGCAGTTTAGGTTTCCCCCCTTTAAAATACTTGTAACACTTAGATTACCTTGCTATTTATTGTAAGGGGTGTTTTTTTCAAGCTTAAAGAGATATTTTTTACTTCTTTGGCTTGTATTTCGTCCTATTATCAAAATCAGGATTTTTCTTTAATAATTTATTCTTTATTCTGCTAACAGTTGATAATATACTCATCAGCTGAGGTTCAAGCTGTGACACATTATCAGTAGAATAAAACTCTTTTAGATATTCATACATAATCAAAGAGTTTGAAAAATCGCCACCAAACTTTTTAGGGTCTGATTTTATTTTGTCGTATGTCCATTTATACAGTTGGTTTTTAAGGAACTTATCCATTTTGCACCACCTGCAACTTTTCAATTTCTGTCTCGATTGTAAAATATATTTCTGTTGAAATAAAATCAAGTATAGATTTAAAAATATCATCTTTTGAATACTGTTCGCTTATATGACAAACTCTTGAATGAAGTACATCCAAATCAATAAGAAGTTTATTAGTGTCGTTTGTGCTTCGTCCAGTATCAAACTCATTTAATAGTTCATTAATTAAGTGTAGCTTTTTATTTTTCATATTAAGCCACCTCAACACTGTTGATAAGCCTGTCGGCTTCTTCTACACTAAAGAGTGTCACTCTATCGCTTAGCTTCTTTGGTGTTAGTTTGCCTTGTTTACTGTATAACCAAACCGTTGACAGTCCAATATTTAAATATTCTGCCATTGCTTTCGCTCTGAGATATTTTTGTTTTGTTTTCATTGTTTGCTCCAAATGATTGAAACATAATTGCAATTATGATAAATGATTCAGAATACCAGCTTAGTATTTTTTCTTAAGTGTAATAATGTCTATTTCAACTCATCTAAATCCAAAGCTAATTTTATAGAATTGGTAGATTTTAATCTAACCAAACAACGGCTCATTTTTGTCCGTAATTTGGTTTATAAGGAGGTTATTCTAAAGAGGTGGGTTTTTATATGCTATCTATAAGAGCTTTTACATCAACTGTCTTGAAAACATACTTTTTTCTTACTTCTTCCATAAATATTTTGATATAGTTTTTGGTAATTGGTTTTTCTTTATGGTATCTCAAATCGTGTATTATTTGAAACGCTCTACTTTCTAAATCTGCAATGATTTTTTTATTATACTCATAAGCGTTTATTAACTCTTGTGGAATAAGACCGTGTAAATTTGATGGATTATTTGCGTTTACTTCATTTTTATCTATAACTTCATAGACTGGTATTACTTCATTTTCTGTTATTCCAAAAATATTTGCAACTTCTTTTAAAGTTGTTACTTTTCTCTGTATAGGATAAACCCTTTCTATCCATTCTTGATAGTCCTTAATTATCTTTATATCTGATATTATTGCTTTGTCTGGTCTCGTTTGTGTATAGGTAGTGAAATTCATTGGAGTCTTTGAATTTCTTTTATAATTAGCAACAAGACAAATAAATTCAGTCATAACGTTTCTTATTTCTTCGCTTGGTATGTCATCGAAAACGGATAAAAAAGCCTCAAAAGATTCATTTTCGTTAAAATATTTAGCATCATTGATACACTCATTTTTTAATAAATCTTCATATACTGCTAAGGCATTCATTCTGTTACCTCATCACTCATTAAGTTATCAAGATAATCACTCCACCACTGCATAAGATTTTTTAAGTCGTTGAGATTTTTGGCTCTGTTATAAGTAGCTCTAATCTCGTTTTTATCTTTATGAGCAAGTGCTTTTTCAATTACATCAAAAGGGATATTGTGAGTTGTTATGTGTTCATTACATACGGTGCTAAACATCGCTCTGAAACCGTGAGCGACTATCTCGTCTTTTGTATAGCCTAATCTTCTTAGTGCTACGTTGACGGTGTTTTCGCTCATATGGCGTGAGTTGTATTGCGTATTAGGAAATATATACTTGCTATCTCCCGTAAACGGTTTAAGGTCTTTGAGTATCTTTATAACTTGATACGATAACGGTAGATTGTGCTCTTTTTTCATCTTCATTTTTTCGGCAGGTATATTCCAAATAGCATTATCAAAATCAATCTCGCTCCACTCGGCAGATATAATGCTCCCTTGTCGCTGTGCGGTGTGCATACTAAACAGTAAAGCATACTTTGTATAAATCTCGCCCTGATAATCATTTATGCCTATAATGAGGTTTCGTATATCATCAGGCTTGGTAAGTGTTGGCATATTTCGCACGTCTTTTGCGTGTACTCGTTTAAATGTTTTTACTTCTATCTTGGCGAAGATTTCCGCATTTTCTAAGATGTTTTCTGCATAGGCATATTTTAAAATTTGAATAATGTTGCTACGCATACGCTCCAAAGTTTCGAGCTTATTTTGCGACTCAATATTTTTGAGGATATCTATAAACATTTCATAGCTTATATCGTTGATTTGTGTATCTGCTTGTTTAGGTAGGTAAGTATAAAGGTGTTGCTCTAACCTCTTTTTTGTTTTTGCTATCGTAATATCTTTCAATCCGCTGTTATGCTGTTTTGTTTCAAGATATTTATCAAAGAGGTATTTAATCGTAGTTTTTGGATTTGCTTTTTTTGCTTCTTGCTCTTTTAGCTGTTCTTTAATTTGCTTATTACTTTCTATCGGGTCGATACCGTTGGCAAGTGAGTCTAAATACTCATCTCTTTTAGTACGAGCATTTTTTAATGTAGTTTTTGGATAGCTTCCAAAGGTAGTCTTTTTTCTTTTACCATTGTATGTATATCTAAGTACCCATTGTTTAGAACCATTGGTCTTAATATACACTATCAGCCCACCGCCATCGTTTAGTGTGTAGTCTTTCTCTTTTGGCTCCGCTTGTTTAATAGTAATATCTTTTAAAAGATTTAAACTCATAAATTGGTACCTCAAAATCTATGCTTTTTTGTAAAGTACCAATTTAGGTACCAAACACGCTTAGATAATGGTACCTTTTATTAGATTAACTTAGACTAAAAAAGTTTAGATTAGGCTTTAAAAGTTCGTATTTTTGGGCTTTATTGGATGAAGTTAAATTGAGGGATGGTGCTCACAACTGGACTCGAACCAGTGACTTTTACCTTGTCGAGGTAACACTCTACCAACTGAGTTATGCGAGCTTTGGTAGTTAGGACTGAAATCATACTCACTTCCTTCTTAAATTAAGCAAAATAGAACATCGATTTTTGTAAAATCCTCTTATGTCAGCTTTACCAAATATGTTAAACTCTTATTGGCTCTGGCGGGAAGTCCGCGAAAAACTTGATGTTTCCAATCCCTTATATAAATATTGGAAAGATACACCAAACATCAAACTCAATAATAAATATATCTTTGTCCAAAAAAAGACTCTGCCTGAGAAATACTCATATGTCGAGCCGATACTGACAGATCTCTCTGGATATTTGCCTATCCGTTATGCTTCAGACCAGTTACATGTAAGCGAACATATCTTTAGCTACGATAAGATGAAACTTTATAAAGAGTTTGAATATAAGTATGTTCAAGATGTGAAATTTGTAAATATCAAAAAGTTTTTTGTAGAGTTTGGGATTAAGGTGGATAAAAATGCTGTTCTCCACTTAGGCCGTTTAAAAGATCTTGAGATTACAAGCAACTCTACTTTCTACAACCTTCGTGATGACTATGGTTTAGTTGTTTATAACTAGTCTTTTAAAACGTTTTTTACAAAATTCACATAACAAAAAAACAATGTTACAAAAAGCGGATTGAGCTCTGCGCTTGAGTCATCAATCTTGTTAAAAATCTTAAATTCAATCGGCGCAATACTATGTGAAACTTTAAACTGAAAATTAATAACAGAAAGTGTACGGATAAGATTAATAATAGTTTTACTTTTTTTATCATCTTTATTAAACTTAATCACATATCCATTTTCATCTCTGTTTTGTTTGATCGTGCTCTCCAAAAGTGTCACTTTATCAAGGAAAATCACCTTATCCCAAGAGATCTCAAATCTCTCAATACTTGCCTTAGAGTTTCTTGCAGACAAAGGATGAGGCTTAATGAGACGCATCTTTTCAATGAAAGATAGAAAAAAATTGAGTCCTCCCATTTTGCCTATGATATCTTGAAGTTGAAGTTTGAGAGTATCTTTCTCGTCTTGCGATAAATTATTGAAATTGCACATAAGAAGCCTTTTTATGAAATTATACCTTAAAGTAGTACAAAGCTTAATATTGCTTAAGCTTATTTAAATGAGGAAGGTATTATCATCTCATCAATAAAAAGAGGACAAATTTACTCTTCTTTAAGCTAGAGAAAAAAATAAAGGGATTTTATGAAAGTTTATATGGACAACAATGCAACTACGATGACTTCACCTGAAGTAGTTGAGCAAATGATTCCATTTTTTAGTGAGATATATGGAAACCCAAACTCACTTCATAAATTTGGAACGCAGTCTCGCCCTGCACTCTCAAGTGCAATAGATCAAGTTTACAAAGCGATCAACGCGTCAGATAAAGATGATATCGTTTTCACATCTTGTGCGACTGAGTCAAACAACTGGGTTTTACAATCAGTTTGGATAGATAAAATCGTTAACGGTGACAAAAACCACATCGTAACAACAGAGGTGGAACATCCATCAGTTCTTGCTACATGTAGATTTTTAGAAGAGCAAGGTGTCAAAGTTACTTATCTTCCAGTAAACGAGGAAGGGATTGTTGAAGCACATACGGTAAAAAGTTTTATCACTGAAAAAACAGCACTTGTTTCTGTTATGTGGGCAAACAATGAAACAGGAATGATCTTTCCTATCAAAGAGATTGGCGAAATTTGTAAAGCTAAAAGTGTATTATTTCATACTGACGGTGTTCAGGCAGTTGGAAAAATTCCTGTAGATATGCAAGACGTACATGTAGACTTTATGTCTATGAGCGCACACAAGTTTCACGGACCAAAAGGGATTGGTGCTCTTTATATCAAAGGCTCACAAGAACTTACTCCAATCATGCATGGCGGCTCACAAATGGGTGGACGCCGTTCTGGAACGCTGAATGTTCCATATATTGTAGGTATGGGAAAAGCGATCGAGATGGCGACTGAAAACATCGAAGAGAAGATGACCTCTATCAGTGCAAAAAGAGACCGCCTTGAAGATGCACTTTTAAAAGTTATCCCTGAAACTTTTACAGTAGGAAAACGCGAACATAGAACACCAAATACAATTTTGATCTCTATTCGTGGTGTTGAGGGTGAAGGTATGCTTTGGGATCTCAATAGATTCGGCATCGGAGCTTCAACAGGAAGTGCTTGTGCGAGTGAAGATCTTGAAGCAAATACAGTTATGCTTGCAATCGGTGCTGACAACGAACTAGCACACACAGGTATCCGCCTAAGTCTTAGCCGTTATACGACTGACGAAGAAGTGGACTATGTTATCCAACATTTTACAGAGGCTGTTCTAAGACTTAGAGCAATCTCTAGCTCTTACGCACTTGTAAAACCGACCAAAGGCGGAGAAGCTGGCGAATGTCACATTCCCGCACACCATTAATCGTTTTGCGATTTATGGCACCTATTATTTAATTAGTCCGTTAAAGGAATAAAATCCCTTTAACTTCGCTAGCCGCTGAGGCTACTGAAGCTTGCTTCTAACGAAGCAAAAATATATAAATAAAAATTTAATTAAGGATTATACCAAGATGGCAAAAAATGATTTAATCGGCGAATCTTTATGGGATGCTTATTCAGATAAAGTGACTCGTCTTATGAACAACCCTCAGCACCAAGGTGAAATTAGTGAAGAGGAAGCAGCAGAACGTGGGAACAAACTTATCGTTGCTGATTTTGGAGCTGAGAGCTGTGGAGATGCGGTTCGTCTTTACTGGGAAATCGATCCTAAAGATGACAAAATCGTGAACTCTAAATTTAGAAGTTTTGGTTGTGGAACAGCGATCGCAAGTTCTGATGTTATGACTGAACTTTGTATCGGTAAAACAGTTCAAGAAGCGGTTAAGATCACAAATATTGATGTTGAATTCGCTCTTCGTGATAATCCAGAAACTCCAGCAGTTCCACCTCAAAAGATGCACTGTTCGGTTATGGCTTATGATGTTATCAAAAAAGCGGCTGGACTTTACTTAGGTGTTGACAGTGAGAGTTTTGAAGAAGAAATTATCGTGTGTGAATGTGCGCGTGTTTCTCTTAAAACTTTAAAAGAAGTCATCAAACTCAATGACTTAAAATCTATCGAGCAGATCACAGACTATACAAAAGCCGGCGGTTTTTGTAAATCTTGTATCAAACCAGGCGGTCACGAAGAGCGCGAATGGTATCTTGTTGATATCCTAAGAGATACTCGCCGTGAGATGGATGAAGAGAAAATGAAAGCAGCCGCTGAAGCTGGTACTAGCGGAGATTTCGCAACTATGACTTTGGTTCAAAAGATCAAAGCGATCGATGCAGTAATTGACGAAAATGTACGTCAGTTCCTTATCATGGATGGCGGAAATATGGAAGTTATCGACATCAAAGATGGCGGTGATTACATAGACGTTTATATCAGATACATCGGTGCATGTAACGGATGCGCGAGTTCAACAACAGGGACACTTTTTGCAATCGAAAGCACTCTTAAAGAGAAACTTTCAGACAAAATCCGTGTTCTTCCTATCTAAAAGAGTTTTTCTCTTTTAGATTCCTCTAACAAACTCTTCTCTTTCAAAAAAAGTCACTTATTATCATTTTGTCATATTTTAGACTTATCTTTTAAATCTACTGTAAACTTCATCTTATGAAGATACATATTGATTTGGACTGTTTTTTTGTCTCTGCCCAGCGCACGCTTGATTACTCACTAATGCATAAACCCGTCGCTGTGGGTGGGCGAAGCGATACGCATATCTTTTCTAAGAGTTCACAAGAGCAAGGGATCAATCTTACAAATTCAGGCTCCTTCGTCTCAACTTTTTATAAAAAATATGACGAAAGAGATGATGATCTTCAAAATTTTATAGATCCAGACGGCAAGATTCGAGGTATTTTGACAACTGCAAGTTATGAAGCTCGAAAATATGGTATAAAAACAGCTATGAGCATCAGCGAAGCGCTACAACTTTGTCCGCATCTCATCATCAAGTCACCAAATATGGGCTTATATCAAGAGCTTTCGCACAAACTGCATCTTTTTTTACAAGAAAGAATTCCACTCGTTGAACAAGCAAGCATCGATGAATTTTACGGAGATGTGAGCGGATGGATAGAGGATATTGATGTACCTCAGTTTATAGATTCTCTGCGTCATGAGATACAAAAAGTGCTTAATCTTCCCGTTTCTATCGGCGCGGCACATTCACGCTACATTGCCAAACTCGCAACCGGCGAAGCAAAGCCTTTTGGGTGTAAGACAATCTATGAGTGGGACTTCGATGAGTTTATAAATCCTTTACATGTAAGCAAGTTTTCGGGTATCGGAAAGTCTATGATGACAAGACTTCAAGATGCTCAGATACTCACACTCGGAGAACTTCGCAAAAGACGCGGAACTATCGAATCTTGGGGGCCTTATGCAAAAGAGCTGTATAAACGTGTAAACGGCGAGATAGACACACCGATCAATCTCAAATCTCAGCGTAAATCCATAGGAATTTCTAGAACATTTGATTCCGTTCATGAGCGAGGCGAAATACGCCGTAGAGTGGTGATACTCTCCCGCTACCTTCTCTTTGCCATCCAAAAGTTACAAGTTATTCCGACAACATTTTCGCTCACCATCAGATATGAATATCAGCAAAAATCTCATATCAGTGTGACAAGAAGAAAAGAGTTTAGTGAAAAAGAGTTTAAAGATTTTTGTCTCGAAATGTTTTCTCAAGCGGACAATCAAAAACGCTTACATGTAAGCTATCTTGGGATCAACTCATCCGAGTTCACCCATATCTCTCGACGTGAACTTTCACTGCTTGAGATGAATGAAGATAATAAGCTCCAAGAACTGACAAAACAGGCACAAAAAGTAAGAGAAAAGTATGGATTAGGTTCACTAAAATGGGGAAGTGAGATTTAAAATAAAAGAGTACAAATTGAGTTACGCACAAGCTAGACTGGCTTCACGCACAAAAAGTGAAGCCCGAGAGTTTGAAAATGCTATACTAAAATAGCTTTTCTCTCACCTTTTTTAATCTCGCCGATATGGTAACTTCCCTCAGCTTTTGCAAGAACTGCATCAACATTCTCAGGACGAACGACTAAGATCATGCCAACGCCCATATTGAACGCTCTAAACATCTCTTCGCGTGCTACGTGCTGACCTATAAGATCAAAGATCGGAAGCGTTCTAATACTGCTTTCTTTGACTTCAGCCATCAAATGCTCAGGCAATACACGAGGAAGATTTTCAACGATTCCCCCACCCGTGATATGCGCAAGAGCTACGATCTTGTTTTTAAGTTTTTTGAATGTTTTTACATAAATATTTGTCGGTGTTAAAAGTGTTTCGATAAGTGATTTTCCATCAACTTCATCTTCAAACTTCATACCCATTTTTTCCAGTAAAACTTTACGTGCAAGAGAAAAACCGTTTGAATGCAGCCCTGAACTTGGAAGTGCTATCAGCTGATCGCCCTCACGTACAAGTGCCACGCGATCCATCTCGCTTTTTTCAGCAACACCCACAGCAAAACCAGCAAGATCATAATCATCAGCGCCGTACATTCCCGGCATTTCAGCAGTTTCACCACCGATAAGTGCACACTCAGCTTCAATACAGCCGCTTGCAATTCCACTTACAACAGCAGTTGCAACTTCAACTTCAAGTTTGCCAGTCGCATAATAATCTAAAAAAAATGATGGAGTTCCGAAGTTACAGATAAGGTCATTCACACACATCGCTACAAGATCGATCCCCACAGTGTTATGCACACCTGAGTCGATAGCAAGTTTGAGTTTTGTACCTACGCCATCCGTTGCCGCAAGCATAACTGGTTCATCATATCCACGTGGCAACTCAAAAGCACCTGCAAATGAACCGATTCCGCCTAGAACACCAGGGATTTTTGTAGATTTAACCAAAGGTTTAATGTTTTCAACAAAACTGTTTCCTGCATCAATATCGACACCAGCGTCTTTGTAGCTTATTTGACTCATAAATATTCCTGTGTGAAAGTTCAAGAGCCTAGACCTTTACATGTAAGGCTCTTTTTAAAGTTGTGCAATTATACCAAAGTGCTATTTAGTTTTTGTTGATGTCACAATTTTTAGAAAACATACACAAAGGACAAACGTCGCAAACGCCTGCGAGAAGAGGAATCACACCAAGATAAAACCAGCTATTTCCAGAACCCATAGCATAACCCACAAGCCCAGCACCGATAACTGTACGAAAAACTTTACAAAAAGATCTTATTTGATTGAGATTCATTATCTGATTCCTTTTTATGAAAATTATATCTATAATATTTTTTAGTTATAATAAGAGACAAGATTAATCCCTTTTTATAAGGGGAACTTTTTAATATTTTTTAAATCTAATCTGATACAATCGCAAAAACTTAAAAACAGGAACAATTTTGAAAGATTTTATCTATCCAGAAATGATGGTACATGTACCACTTTGTACACATAAAGAGCCAGAAAACGTCCTTATTCTTAGTGATAATGCGGCAAAACTTGAGCTAGAAGTTGCTCGTCACAATGAGATCAAAGCGACAACATTACCAGCTTCCATCGATGCTCTTCGCGGTGCAAACGATGCTTCATTTGAAGTAGTTCTTTGCGAAATCCCATGTGATGCGGCTGTTATTGCTCATCTTGGACGTGTTCTTAGCGAGAATGGTCTTTTAATGAGTGTTCATCCTTCACTTGAAAATATTACCGAGAACAAGATCATTATGGAGATCATGGCAAAATATTTCAAGATTATTATGCCTTGTCGCCTTGAAGATGGAACAACTCTGCTACTTGCATCAAAAAGCTACCATCCAACAGCAGACGTTATTTTGCAACGCGCAGATATGCTTGATGGACTGAGCTTTTACAACTGTGATGTGCATCCAGCATCTTTTGCTATGGGTAACTACATCCGTAAAGAATACCTCGGAGTCATCAAAAACTAATGGCATTTTTGTACGCTATCGCTCTCACTGGTTCCATCGCAACGGGGAAAAGTACCGTAGCTTCGCTTTTGGCGTTAAATGGGATGCGTGTTATCGATGCGGACACGATAAGTCATGAGATTTTAGAAGCCAACTCTGCTTGGGTCAAAGAAAACTTTGGTGAAGAGTTTGTAAAAAATGGTAAAGTTGATAGACCAACCCTTGGAAAACTGATCTTTTCAGACACCGAGGCTAAGAAAAAGCTTGAAAACTTCCTCCATCCACTTATCCGCCAAGAGATTGAAGCAAGAGCCACAAAACAAGATAGTTTTAAATTTCCTTACCTTATAGATATTCCCCTCTTTTTTGAGAGTCAAGCGTATGATATCAAAGAGAGCGTTGTCGTTTATACTCCGCGTGAGTTACAACTAGAACGCTTTATGAAAAGAAACGGTTTTAGCCAAGAGGAATCTTTAAAACGCATCGCTTCACAAATGCCCATAGATGAAAAAAAAGAGCGTGCGACTTGGGTTATAGACAACTCAAAAAACCTCAAACACCTCCAGCAAGAGGTTGAAAACTTTGTAACTACAATAAAGGAAAAATATCTATGAATGTAGCAAAATACAGCGCAAATGGAAATGATTTTGTACTTTTTCACAGCTTTATAAAAAAAGATCGTTCTACTCTGGCAAAAGAGATATGCGACCGTCAAAGCGGTGTGGGAGCTGATGGACTCATTGTTCTTGTTCCACACGATACGCATGACTTTGAATGGGAGTTTTATAACTCCGATGGAAGCACGGCTGAGATGTGCGGAAACGGAAGCCGAGCTTGCGCGCATTATGCATACTCAAATGGTCTCGCCCCTGCTAAAATGAGCTTTTTAACGCTTGCTGGAATCATCCGCGCAGAGGTTAATGGAGCGCTTGTAAAAAGTGAACTCACGCCTCCAAAGATCTTGGATAAAGAGATCAACGAGGGTGGGAAATCTTGGTGGAAAATCGACACAGGCGTGCCTCATCTTATCACTTTCGATGCCGATTTTAATAACTTTGACATAGAAGAAGCGAGAGCGCTAAGATATAAATATAATGCAAATGTAAACATCGCAGTTATCAAAGAAGATGGCTTATACCCAGAGGGCACTTTGCATGTAAGGACTTATGAGCGCGGTGTTGAAGATGAAACACTGGCTTGTGGAACAGGGATGGCATCTGCTTTTTACAGAGCATTTAGCGAGGGAAAACTTCCAAATGAAACAAAAGTATTTCCAAAAAGTGGTGAAACACTCACTCTTGGATTTGCAAATGAAACCATCACCTTTGCTGGTGAAGTCAAAGCAGTGTTCACGACAACTTACAACTGTAACTAAACTCCCTCATCGCTAATAATAGATAGCGATGATCGTAAACGCACAGAAAAAGATCAGGTGCGAAATCCCCTCAAAATAGTTTGTCTCCCCATCATCAGTCGTTTTCCAAGCAAGCATAATAGTAAAGATGAGTGCGCCTATCTCAAGCGGATTAAAATCGAGCGTAAGCCTTATGTCGCTTATATAAGCCAAAAATACTAGCACTGGAACTGTCAGCAAAATAGAAACAGTCGAAGCTCCCATCGCGATGTTGACAACCCTTTGAATCTCATCATTTTTTGCCGCTTTTATAGCTGTTGCTATCTCAGGAGCAACTGAGACAATAGCAATAATAAGCCCGGATATTCCGGCAGAAATTCCATATTCCCGTGCAACTTTTATCCCCTCACTTGCAAAGACCTCCGCACCAAGCGCGATAATCGCAATAAAGACAAAAATGGAAAAGATCAATGCGATATTATTAAATTTTTCAAAAATATAATCATCGTCATCATCCTCGGCAATCTCTTTATTTTTTTTCGCCATCTTCCTTTTTAACCTGAAAATCCTACTTTTTGCCGTCTGCTTGAAGAAATGGGCATGTGTTTTTGTTTGAAACACTAAAATGGTCATATAAAAAAGAAAGAGTAGTACCGCGATAGCCTTGGAAGCACTTTCAATAGTCGTATTGGAGTGCGTGACGTGATTGAGTAAACCAGGAACTAAAAGTGCGATAGCTGCGACAAATAAAATAGTCGTATATGCGCTTGATGTTTCTTTATTGTGATTTTGTTCTGTAAACTTAAGTCCGCCCAAGAATACGGCAAGTCCAAGAAGAACATTTAAATCCACTATTACCGCTGAGACAATACCGCCTTTGACAGTCTTGACAACATCAGGATCAGTGTAAGCCTGCAACAAGATAATATATAAAAGTATAATCTCAACAACAACCGCACTCAGAGTGAGGACAAAGCTCCCATAAGGCTCTTGAAGCCTCTCTGAGAGTATCTCTGCGATCTCTGAAACACTCAGCGAAAGTGCACCAATTCCCACTGCCGCAAAAAACGTTGCAAGAAGATGTAAACCATTGTCGTGGAAATAAAATGCAGTTATGATAGATACAATCCCTACGACTATATCCCAGTAATCCTCTATAAAATCCCTTAATCTACTATGATGATTGTTGTTACTACTATCGCCTTCAATACTCGTCGAAGATTCCATCCCTTTTCCTATAATAAAATAATACTAGCAAGTCCCAAGAAACTAAAAAAACCTACAACATCAGTCACGGTCGTCAGCAACACTGTACTGCCGATAGCCGGATCGATATCCATTTTTTGAAGTATCAACGGGATAACGCTGCCAAAAAAACCTGCACTGATGAGATTGATGATCATCGAAAGTGCGATCACAACACCTAAAAGCGGTATGTGAAACCAAAAATACGCGACGATCCCAATAATGAGTGCAAAAATAAATCCATTTGCCAAGGATATCACAATCTCTTTATAGATCGTCTTTCTCGCATCTGAGCCTTCGATATCTCCTAAAGCCATTTTACGTACAGTAACAGTCAGTGTTTGTGTTCCTGCATTTCCGCCCATAGAAGCGACAATAGGCATCAAAACTGCAAGCGCTACAATTGATTGGATCGTCTTATCAAACATTCCAATCACTAGGGATGCAGCTACTGCCGTAACAAGATTGATAGCAAGCCACATTGCCCTACTTTTACCGATCTCAAAAATATCTTCATCCTGCTCAACATCATCGTTGACCCCAGCAAGGTTGAAGATCTGTTCTGTCGCACTCTCTTGGATAATATCATAAATATCATCCGAGGTAATACGCCCGATAAGTCTCCCGCTATCATCAACAACTGCGATGGCATTGAGATTATAGTTTGTCACTATTTCAACCGCATCTTTGATATCTGCTTTATGATTGATACTAAAACTGATATGTTTTTCAATGGGAATATCGGAAAACTTGAGGTTGTGTTCAAAAATGATAAGGTCTTCAAGACTCACAGCACCTAGATATTTTTTCTGGTTGTCCATAAGGTAGACTTGCCAGACGTTATCGATTTCATCATCCTCTTTGAGCATTTTAAGCCGCTTAATCGCCACGCCGATTTTTTCGTTGAGATGAGCACCAAAAAGCTCACTTTGCATATGCGCACCAGCTTGATCCTCATCATAAGCGATCAACTGTTGAATGAGTTCTTGATCTTCTTCGTTGAAGTTGTTTAAGACCTCTTGAGCAGTCTTTGGATGTTCTTCTTGGATATTTTGAATGAAGCTCGCTGCATCATCGGTATCCATATTTGAAGCAATATTTGCAAGATCTTTCGTACTTAAAAGCTCTGCAATCTCTTCTTGAACATAATCTGGGAACTCTGAAAGAATATCCGCAAAAAGTTCATGAGGAATGATCTTGATAAGGGCAAGATACTCTTCATCACTCTCTTCTCTTACCTCTAAAAGCTGTTCTGCAATATCATAAGGGTGCACGCCGCTTGCATTTTTCGCATACTGTTCTAATTCTAAAAGAATCAAATCCTTCAAAGGAACTAACTTTTCATTATCGACTTCCAAAGCACCCTCCTTTGCAAAATTTTTCACTTAATATTTTAATTCGTGATTATAGCACTTATTATATTGCCGCTCTTTAAACAAAGCTATTTAGCTTACTATTACCTAAACTCTGTATAATCCAGTTTATCTACAGCAATATACAAAGCGCTTTAAAGGGGAAAAAATGAATGTTGAAAACACTCTAGACAAAGCTGGAGTATCCACTGAGTATGATTTTTACCATCTCTTACATATAATCATCAAAACTCTTACAGAGCCGATGTTTTCGATCAACAATACACAAATAAGTTTAGCTAAACTCTTTATTGCGCTTGCAGTATTTATTTTTGCCTTTATACTTGGCGGATTTTATAAAGTACAAATCAATAAAAGAGTCTCAAAAAAAGCAAATATCAGTTCATCTACTCAAACGATTTTAGCGAACATGGGATATTACCTTATTATTGTGATCGCATTTTTTATTATGCTCAATATTCTTGGTATCAATCTCTCTTCCCTTGCACTCGTTGCCGGAGCCCTTTCTGTAGGTATCGGTTTTGGCTTGCAAAATATCGTCTCCAACTTTGTTTCAGGACTTATACTGATGTTTGAGCGGAGTGTAAAGGTTGGTGATTTTGTAGAACTTTCAGACTCGCTTCGCGGTCGCGTCCTTGATATCCGAATGCGCTCGACCATCATCAGTACAAATGCAAATATCAATGTCATCGTTCCAAATCAAAACTTTATCGAAAACAATGTGATCAACTGGACAATGCACGATATGATCAAAAGATTTGAGATACCATTTGGTGTGGCGTATGGTACAAAACCGCAAGTTGTCGTAGATATCATCATGAGGGCAGTTGAAGATAGTGGCGTTACTGATCTTTACAAAGATAACGAAAAAACGACTAGAGTTGTGATGACAAAAATGAATAACAGCAGTGTTGATTTTGAACTATTTGTATGGATAAAAGGGGATAATATTCTTAGACCAAAAAGAACAATATCTCGATTTTTAATCCTTATTTATGATACTTTATACGAAAATGGGATCGAAATACCATTTCCTCAAATGGATATCCATATGAAAGAGCAAAAGAGTTAAAACCACTTTCTCATTTTAAAATATCCAAGCAGTAAAAGAGGAATAATTACCATAACAATATTGGACCAGTCAAAGGCACTTTGCGACTCCAAAATCGTTTCATGCCGAAAGTTCATCCCAAAATATCCAGTTAAAAATGAGAGTGGAATAAAGATAGTCGAGATAATTGAGAGTGTTTTCATAATCTCATTCATGCGATTGCTCAGAGTTGAAAGATAAATATCTAAAAAGCTCGACGCACTGTCACGATACCCTTCAATCACGTCAATAATATTAATAATATGTTCATACGTATCTTTAAAATAGATGTAATACTGCTGGCTGATATTTTCAGACTGTAAAATTGTATTGATCACTTCACGTGTCGGCCAGACAGATTTTTTGAGTTCTATAAGTGTACGCTTGAGATTGTGTACCTTTTGAATGCTCTCTTTTGTCGGTGAATACAGTATCTCATCCTCAAGCGATTCTATCTCTTCACCGATTTTTTCCAAAGCGATAAAATACTGATCTACAAGATAATCGATAAGCGCAAAAAAGAGATACTCATTTCCCTCTTTTCTCATTCTCGAATCTTTTTTTTCTATCCGCTTTTTAATCACATCAAAACTTTGCGGCGATTCATCTGCAAAAGAGAGTAAAACATCATCTTTTAGTACGAAAGAGATTTGTGAAAATTTCAAGCCATCTTCTGTATATTGCACGTATTTAAGTATCGCAAAAAGGTAATCTTCATATTCCTCAGCCATTGGACGATGTGCGACTGAAAGAATATCTTCAACTGCAAGCGGGTGGATATTGAAAAACTGACAGATCTGTGATATAGCATTTTGATCACTGATGGGTTCTACATGTAACCACATAGGAGCAATGAACTCTTTGGACTCATAATCATTTTTAACGCATTGAAAATCATTACATGTACGGATTATTACTTCGTCTGTATTGTACTTTATGGTAGTGATTTGCGGATAACTGACACTGCGCGAACCTGTATAAATCGCGCTTCCTGGAGCGAGTCCGACTTTTTCTGTCATATTTTTTTCCATAAATAAAGTTAAAAGGATTGTAGCAGAACTGTTGTTAACGTTTAAAAAGAGGTTTTGCACCCAAAGGGCACTTCGCATGTAAGGCAACGCTTACATGCGAAGAAGTTATAATCCCGCAGATTCTACGATTTTAGCCTGATGGTCTGTGATAAGAGGCTCGATGATCTCATCAAGTAATCCTCCACCCATAATCTCATCGAGTCTATAAAGCGTTAGAGTGATACGATGGTCAGACATACGGTTTTGAGGATAGTTGTAGGTACGAATACGTCCGCTTCTATCTCCAGTTCCGACTTGTACTGCGCGCGCTTCACTGTCTTTAGCTTGGAGTTCTTGCATCTGCATATCATACAAACGCGCTTTAAGAACTTTCATCGCTTTTTCTTTGTTTTTATGTTGCGATTTTTGATCTTGATTGGTTACCACGATACCTGTTGGCAAGTGGGTTATACGAACAGCTGAGTCGGTAGTGTTAACACTTTGTCCGCCACATCCGCTTGAACGCATAACATCGATTTTCAGATCATTTTCGTTGATAGTGACTTCTACATCATCCACTTCTGCCATAACGGCAACAGTGATCGCTGATGTATGGACACGTCCCTGAGATTCAGTTGCCGGAACACGCTGTACTCTATGAGTACCGCCTTCATATTTCAACCGACTGTAAACCTGTTCACCTTTGATAAGTGCAATAACCTCTTTATACCCGCCCGATTCTGATGGAGATGTGCTTAAAAGCTCAACTTTCCATCCACGGTTTTCGGCATAACGAAGATATGCATCAAAAAGATCCCCAACAAAAATAGCCGCTTCATCTCCACCAGCTCCAGCACGAAGCTCAATGATGGTATTTCTATCATCATTTGGATCTTTTGGAAGTAAAAGCAGTTTTATATCCTCTTCTATCTCATCTACCTGAGGTTCAAGCTCTTTGAGTTCCTCTTTTGCCATATCTGACATTTCAGGATCACCAAGCATAGATTTCGCATCTTTAATTTGTGCAAGAACAGATTTGTATTCATTTGCTTTATCAACGATTTTTGAGAGTGAAGATTGTTCTTTGGAGAGGTCTGTCATCCTTTTGATGTCAGAGGTGATATCAGGGGAACTAAGCAAATTGCCTAGTTCATTATAGCGGTTGATAAACGGATTGAGTTTATCTGATAGCATTTAATTCCTGATTATAGAGCGTTTACAGCTTTATGTAGACGACTTACTTTTCTAGCAGCAGTTTCTTTTTTCAAGATACCTTTGCTTACAAATGTGTGAAGTTGTTTATTTGCAACTTTGAAAGCAGCTTCTGCTTCTGTTTTGTTCCCTGCATCGATTGCAGAACGAACATCTTTAACGATGTTTTTAAGACGTGTACGGTAAAAACGATTACGTTCTGTACGAACGATAGTTTGGCGAATACGTTTTAAAGATGACTTATGATTTGCCATATAATGAGTCCTTCTCATAAAATTTAGTGTCGAATACTAGCTTAAAAATAATTAAATTTAAGTTAAAGCTAAAGTAAATCGTCATTTTTATTTGAATATGCTAAAATACTGCCACTTATTGAAGAGGATTTTGTATGAAACTTTTTGGAACTGATGGTGTAAGAGGACAAGCTGGAAGCTTTTTAACAGCTGGACTTGCTATGAGACTAGCGCAAGCGGCAGGTGTTTACTTTAAAAAAAATGCAAAAACAAAACGCATACTTGTAGGTAAAGATACAAGAAGAAGCGGCTATATGATAGAAAATGCAATTGTAAGCGGACTCACGTCTGTGGGATATGATGTCATTCAAATCGGGCCGATGCCTACTCCTGCCATCGCTTTTTTAACTCAAAATATGCGTTGTGATGCGGGCATTATGATCAGTGCATCCCATAATCCTTTTGATGACAATGGAATCAAATTTTTCGATTCACGCGGAGATAAATTTTCTATAGAGATCGAAAGAGAGATTGAAGCGATCTATTATGATGATTCAAAAATAGAAGAAGCTTGTGTCGTTGGAAAGAATATCGGTCAAGCAAAACGTATAGATGATGTTATCGGACGCTACATTGTTCAACTCAAAAACTCTTTTCCTACAGAACATACACTTCAAGACATGAGAATCGTTTTAGATGCGGCAAACGGAGCGGGATACAAAGTTGGTCCGACAGTTTTAGAAGAGCTTGGCGCAGAGGTAATCGTACTTCATGATAAGCCAGATGGTTTTAATATCAATGAAGATTGCGGCGCTTTACACACAAAAGATCTTTGCAGTGCTGTGAAAAAATACAGAGCCGACCTTGGAATCGCACTTGATGGCGATGCGGATAGAGTCGTGATAGTCGATGAAAAAGGCGAAGTTGTAGATGGCGATCAGCTTATCGGCGCACTTGGAATGTATTTACATAAACAGAAGAAGCTAAAAGGTGATGGTATTGTTGCAACTGTTATGAGCAATCAGGCTCTTGAAGATGCTCTTGAGAAAGAGGGACTAAAACTTTATAGAAGTGATGTGGGCGATAAAAATGTTTTAGATATTATGAAAAAAGAGCGTATCAATTTTGGTGGAGAACAAAGCGGGCATATCATTATGCATGATTTTGCAAAAACAGGTGATGGCTTAGTAAGTGCACTTCAAGTTTTAGCACTTATCCTCTCAAAAAAATCTCCTGCTTCTAAGGTATTGCGTCCATTTGAACTTTACCCTCAAGAACTTGTCAATATTAATATTAAGCAAAAGAAACCACTAGGAGAGATAGAAGGTCTCTCTGAGATCCTAGCAGAACTCGATAAAGATCATATCCGTCATCTTATAAGATACTCTGGAACAGAAAATAAACTTCGTATCTTACTTGAAGCAAAAGATGAGAAAAAAATGAACGTTGCTATGAAAAATATCGTCGATTTTTTAGGTTCTAAACTCAATGCGTAATAGTTCTTATAAGCTTATAATCACCCTCATTCTCTCTATGTCGGTAATCTTTTTAGCCGATCAGGCTATTAAAGAGTTTTTTCTCTCCAAAGCGATGGAGATGTACTCAGTCCCGGAAGCGTTTCTTTACACACACGCCGTAGATCTTTATGAAACAGCTTATGTCAACATGCGCCTTGTGTTTAACTATGGAGTTGCCTTTTCTATGTTTTCTTTTTTAGAAAGCTCTTTGAAATGGATACAGTTTTTACTCATTTCAGGCGCTTTTGTTTATATCATACGTCTAAATAAGATGTGCTACGCCCTTCCTTCAGGTATTCTGATCGGAGCTGGTTTATCAAATATATATGACAGATTTATTCATGGAGGCGTGGTTGATTATGTGTACTGGCACTACGGATTTAGCTTTGCAATTTTCAACTTTGCAGATGTTATGATAGATCTGGCTGTTGCGTGGATACTGCTCTTAAATCTTAAACCACGTCTTTGCAAATAATTTAGGTTAAAGAACTTTTTAGGTATTATTGCCCAAAATTATCACAATATAAAGTCCCACACTGCGGACATAAAGGAAACTGATGAATATCAACGCTAAAAAAATTGATGCAGCAAACGCTACAATAGAAGCGACTATCGCTAATGAAGAGATTCAATCAAATGTAGAAAAAATAGCTAAAGAGCTTAGTAAAACTGCGAAAGTAGCTGGTTTTAGAAAAGGTAAAGTGCCTTTGAGCGCTGTGAAAAAACAGTATGGCGAAAAACTGAGCCAAGACGCTGAATCTCAAAGTTTACGTGATGCTATGGCTCAAGGTTTGAAAGATCTAGGCGTTGCAAACGAAGCACTTATGGGTGAACCTCAAATCACTAAATTTGAAAAAGGTGCTGATTCTATCGAAGTGGCTATCAAAATCGCTATGCGTCCAGAGATCGAACTTGGCGAATACGCTGCAATGGTTGAAGATTTTGAAAAACCAGCTGTTAGTGATGAAGAAATTACTGAACGCATCAAAAATTTAGCTGATTCAAACGCTGCACTTGTTGATGTAGCTGAAGATCGCGCACTTGTTCTTGGTGACACTGCAAATATCAACTTCGAAGGTTTCTTAGATGGCGTTGCTTTTGATGGCGGAAAAGGTGAAAACTTTTCACTTGCCCTTGGTTCTGGTCAATTTATCCCTGGATTTGAAGAGCAACTTGTTGGTTTGAAAAAAGATGAAGAAAAAACTATCAAAGTAACTTTCCCAGAAAACTACGGCAGTGATAAACTTGCAGGTAAAGAAACAGAATTCGCGATCAAAATAAATTCTATTCAAGAAAAAGCAGAAGTAGCCCTTGATGATGAGTTAGCGAAAAAAATGCTTCCAGGTGAAGAAGATGCAACTTTTGATAAACTCAAAGAGCAAGTAAAACTTCAAATTGAAAGTGAAAAATTGACTCAACTTTACAATGATGAACTAAAACCAAAACTTTTAGAAAACATGGTTGCTAAGCTTGCATTTGCAATCCCTGAATTTGTTGTAGAACAAGAGATGGATATGGCTTTAAACAAAAAAGCGCAAACAATGAGCGAAGAAGAGATCGCTGAACTTAGAGAAAATGCTGATAAAGTAACAGAAGTTCGCGAAACTTTCCGTGATGATGCAACAAATAGTGTAAAAGCAACATTTATTATCGATGCACTAGCAAGAGCTGAAAAAATATCTGTAAATGAGCAAGAAGTTATGCAAACTATCTACTTTGAAGCGATGCAAATGGGTCAAGATCCACAACAAGCTTACAATCACTACCAAACTTCAGGATACCTTCCAGCTATCCAAATGGCAATGGTAGAGGACAAAGTTTTGAGCAAATTGCTTAACTCAAAGATAAAAGACGTATAAGATGAGTTATATTCCTTATGTAGTAGAAAAATCTGGGCGCGGAGAGCGCTCTTATGATATCTACTCACGCCTTTTAAAAGATCGTATTGTTATGCTTAGTGGTGAAGTTAATGATGCTGTCGCTTCAACTATTGTCGCTCAATTTTTATTTCTTGAAGCGGAAGATCCTGAAAAAGATATCTATTTCTATATTAACTCTCCAGGTGGAGTTGTAACTTCAGGAATGGCAATCTTTGATACAATGAACTACATCCGTCCAGATGTTGCAACTATTTGTATCGGTCAAGCTGCTTCTATGGGTTCATTTTTACTTAGTTCTGGAGCAAAAGGTAAGCGTTATGCGCTTCCACATGCAAGAATCATGATCCACCAACCTTTAGGTGGTGCGCAAGGACAAGCTTCTGATATCGCGATCCAAGCCAAAGAGATCCTTCGTATGAAAGCTGAACTCAATGATATTTTGGCAAAAAATACAGGACAAGATGTCGAAAAACTTGAAAAAGATACAGATAGAGATAACTTCATGAGTGCAGAAGAGTCTAGAGAATATGGTATTATTGATGAAGTTTTAACAAAAAAAGAAAAAGAGTAGAATAACATCATGTCTAAGCCATTAAGAAAACGTAGAGATATTACAAACATCCCCTCTGAAAGTCCTAGTACCTCTTCAGTGGGCAATGTAAGCTCTAGTAATTTTAATGATCCAAGCAGTGATGTGGAGCTGTATGCAAAAGAGGTTTTAAACGCTCTTTTAAAAGACAGTCTCCCTCCGACACCAAATAATTTTTCCCTCTATTTTGACAGAATACTTGAAGACAAAAGTGAAACTCTTAGAAAACAGATAAAATCCATCCTTCAGCTCGAAGAAAACAGCAATGATGAGACTACTATTGAATTAGAAAACACTCTTAAGCAAGGTTTTGTTTCTGTAAAAAATATCCTGACCGTTTCCGCAGGCCTTTATAAAAATATGGCCTTAATGTCGAAAATCCTTGTTAAAAGAAAAGATGAGTTACAAAATAAAGAAACATCCAATGTACTAAGCGTTGTCAATGCCCTCGAGACAGATCTTACTAAATTAGATGATATCTTAAAAAAACAGATTGATAATCTCAAGACTTTATATGAGCAAACAGCGACCATCGTAAAAAATGTAGAAAACGAAACAATTTTTGATAACAAATATGGAATCTACAATAAAAGATATCTTCTTAGTAAGATCACTCAGGAGATACAGCTCATTAAAGAGTTCAAACATCATAGCAGTCTTATTATGATCGAACTTTCAAGAGAACTTATACAGGATAAAAGCAACGAAAGAGCACTCTCTCTTATGACGAGAACTATTGCAAGATTACTCCTAAAAACATCCAGAAGAAGTGATATAGTTGCCCACTACGGAAACGGAGTTTTTTGTATGCTGTTAAAACATACAGACACTGAGAGTTCTATAAAAGCTGCCCAAAGACTAGTTGAACTCGTCCATAACAGTAACTTTTTCTTAGCCGATAAAGAGATAGAACTAAGTGTTTCCATTGGTGTCACTCCCGTCTCCATCACATTAACAACCGAAGAGATTGTCGTAAATGCCCTTAAAGCTATGGAAAAGGCATATAAAAATCCAGACATTAGCTATGCATTAATTTCAAATGAGTAAAGATTATGAACCTAACAATACTTACCTATCCAGATAAAAGATTAAAACAGATTTCCAAAGATGTGGCAGTTTTTGACGCAAAATTACACCAACTACTAAATGAAATGAATAAAGTTATGCTTGGCTCTAATGGCATTGGATTAGCTGCCATTCAAGTCAATTTCCCTCTCAATATCTTAATACTAAATATCCCAAATAGTGATGGAGATCAGCCTCCTGAGAACTTAATGGAGATTATCAATCCAGTAATCATCAAGAAAAATGGAACAACTTCTTATCAAGAAGGTTGTTTAAGTGTACCTGGTTTTTATGAAGATGTAGATCGCTTTGAAACGGTTAGCATTAGCTATCAAGACAGACATGGGAATACAAAAACTTTAGATGCTGATGAACTGCTTAGTATCGCTATTCAGCATGAGATGGATCACCTAGCTGGTAAACTTTTTATAGAAAAGCTCTCTTATTCAAGACGTAAAAAATTCGAAAAAGAGTATAAACGTGCCTTAAAAGAGAAAAAAGAGGAATATTAATAAATATTTCATTTTGCAATAAAATTACTTTTTTTCTCTCAACATGCTACGCTTACATGTAAAGTCTGTAAGTGTAAGGAGTTGCTGTGAAACATGTCAAATGTGCAACATACGAAGGAATCGAAGCCAAGGTGGTTGAAGTTGAATCGAGTCTCACAAAAGGTCTTCCCTCTTTCAATATCGTAGGAATCGCATCAACTTCTATCAACGAATCAAAAGAACGCGTCAAATCTGCCCTTCTTACCAATAACTACACATTTCCTCCAAAACGTTTTGTAATCAGTTTAACTCCAAGCGATTTGAAGAAGCAAGGAAGCCATTTCGATTTGAGCATCGCTCTATTACTCCTTATGGATAGCGAAGAGATCGATATTTCAGAGTGGTTTGTTTTTGGGGAACTCAGTCTTGATGGAAAAGTTCGAGAAAATGGCTACCTTTATCCACTTATTCTCTCTTTAGCAAATCAGC
>CAISHH010000010.1 GCA_903885085.1 uncultured Campylobacterales bacterium | reverse complement strand
TAATAAATAGAATATAATCGCAAATTATATATAAAGGAATTTAATGGCATTTTCTCCAGCAAACCGCAAAGGGACAATTAGCGGAATTATATTTGTTGCGTTAGTAGCGGCTTCAGCTACTTATATCGCAGCACTCGGTCCAATCAAAGGCTTAGGGATTTCCGCACTTGTTGTGGGTATCGTCATAGGTATTTTTTATGCAAATACTTTGCATAATCATTTTCCAAAAGAGTGGGAAACAGGTATTGTATTTTCTGGAAAGAAAATTCTTCGTTTTGCGATCGTGTTTTATGGTTTTCGTATTACGTTTCAACAAATCGCCGCAGTTGGTATGGACGGATTTTTAGTTTCTCTTATCATGCTGAGTACAACATTTATTTTTGGAACATGGATAGGACACAAGATATTTAAAATGGATCTTGATACTTCAATGCTTACGGCATCGGGTGCCGCTGTTTGTGGTGCTGCTGCAGTTTTGGCAACAGAACCAGTTTTAAAAGCTGAGGGACATAAAACAGCAGTTGCTGTTAGTATGGTTGTTCTTTTTGGAACAGTTTCTATGTTTTTGTATCCTGTTATGTATCAAACGATTATTGAGCCAGCATCTGGTTTCTTGCATTTGACACCAGCACAGTTTGGTATTTATACGGGTGGAACAATCCATGAAGTTGCACAAGTTGTTGCGGTTCCATTTTCTATTCCAAATGCTCCGATTGATATGGCAAACAGTGCTGTTATTGTGAAGATGACTCGTGTTATTATGATTGCTCCAATGCTGATTGTTTTGGGTCTTTACCTTTCATATCAAGCGAAGAAAAGTGGTTCTGTTGCTGGTGCAGTACAACTAGTAATCCCTTGGTTTGCAGTTTATTTTATCGGTATGGCCGGTGTGAACTCTATTATTGAGATGTATTTAACTGGCGGTGGTACAGCGATCGCTGAAACTGTTCATGGGATTATCTCTGCAGTAAATGAAGTCGATACTTTTTTACTTACGATGGCTATGACTGCTCTTGGTATGGGAACTCGTTTTGCGAAGTTTAAAGGTCTTGGTATTGCTCCACTTTATACGGGTGCAGCGATGTTTGCATGGTTAGTAATCGGTGGTTTTTTAGTGACGAAAGCGGTAACAACTTTCTTATAATCTTCAAGAAACTTTACATGTAACGATATCTACTTACATGTAAAGACTATCTTCTTCTATAACTTAGCGCTTCGAGTACATCTTTTTTTCGTATCATTTGACTCTGATCCAAATCTGCAATCGTTCTTGCAACTTTTTGTACTTTCTTTATTGCTCTAAATGAGAGTGAAAAGCGATGTACGGCATTTTCTAAACTCTCTTTGGCTTCATCATTCATGGTACAGTATTTTTCTACCTCTTCATCATCCATTTTTCCATTAAAGCTTTTTTGTCCACGTGCTGCTATGAACTCTATAGTACGTAAAACTTTGCTATGAAGCTGTGTCGAGGTGACATCGCTTGTATCACTCAAAGTGACATTTTGCATAGTGACATGAAGGTCGATACGGTCTAAAAATGGATCAGAAAGACGGTTCTTGTATCTTTGAATCTCAAGTTCGCTACATCTGCATTCTTTAGAAGTATCGAGGAGATTACCGCATGGGCAAGGATTCATAGCAGATACAAATAAGAATGAGGCTGGATATTCAACTTTCGAGTTGACGCGTGAAATACGGATCTGATTGTCCTGCAGAGGCTCTCTGAGTGCTTCTAAGATATTTTTACTATAGTGTGGAAGTTCGTCAAAAAAGAGAATCCCGTTGTGACTAAGTCCCACTTCTCCGATTTTTGCATTATGAGAACCTCCACCAAAAATACTCGCAGTTGTAGAAGTATGATGCGGTGAGCGAAATGGACGAAGCGGGATAAAATCTGGCTCATATCCATCTAAAGCTTGTAGTTTTGCTATATCTAAGATATCAGCTGTGCTGAGTGGAGGCAGAATATGACGTAGTCTTTGTGCGATCATCGATTTTCCGCATCCTGGACTTCCTTCAAGTAAAATATTGTGAAAGCCTGCTGCAGATATAAGTGCAGCTCGTTTTGCAATACTCTGCCCCTTCACATCTTTAAAATCATATTTATATTCACTATGAAAATAAAGCGGTTCCTGCGTTGTTATGTATTTATGTATGATGGCGGAGGATTGGCTTGGTGCAAATTGACCTGAGGTGTCTTTTAAAATTTCCAATGCTTCATTGATATGTGAAACTCCATAAAACTCCACATTTGCTATCTTCGTCAGTTTTTCAAGACTCTCTTTTGGAACAATGGCTTTTGTGATGAGTTGCTGATTTGCTAAAGAGAGAATAAGTGGATAAAGGTAGCCATTTTCTCGAACTTTTCCATCAAGACTGAGTTCCCCAAAAACAAACCACTCTGAGATATCGATCTCTTCACTATCCATAAGGAGTAAAAGAGCGATGCTCAAATCGAAATGACTTCCTTGCTTTTTAAGATCACTTGGAGTTAAGCTGATAACAAAACGTTTTGGAGGAAATGTGTAGTTACTTGTGAGTAATGCAGATTTAACACGTTCTTTTGACTCGTTTATAGATGTTGATGCAATTCCAACGATATTAAAAGATGGAAGACCTTTTGTGAGACTCGATTCAACTTCAACCACTTTGGCTTCGATTCCTTCGTATGTTGCACATTTGACATGTTTCACAG
>CAISHH010000009.1 GCA_903885085.1 uncultured Campylobacterales bacterium | reverse complement strand
TTGAAAAAACGGCATCAAACTCTTCTTGAAACGGCAACTCTGTTACGCTCATGACACCCGCATCTATTCCTTTTGTTTTCGTGCTTTCTACCATCTCGGCACTTAAATCTATTGCCGTAACTTTTGCACCACTTTTTTGTATCTCTAAAGCCAAGGTTCCCTCACCGCATCCAACATCAAGAATCTTTTCACCTTCATTTGGTGCAAGTAAATTAACAACAGGCAATGCTAAACTCGAGACAAAGGAAGCATGTTTATTATACTTTTGAGCATTCCAGCGGTTTTGATGAAGTCGTATCATCCCCTCATAGATGCCAAGCACCTCGTCACTGCTGATCTCGCCGCCTCTTTGCTGAGAGATATACTTTACCTCTTCGGCTAATTTCGTTTGTATCTCGCTTGGGACTTCAATACTGTAAATCTCTTTTAGCATGTATGCCACACCGCCTTTACCTGATTGTGAGTTGATGCGGATAGAGTCTTTATATTTACGTCCTATATCCATTGGATCTATCGCCAAATATGGTACTTCCCAACTTTCACTTTTCTGATTTTTATGATGCTCCAGACCTTTTTTAATGGCATCTTGATGTGTACCAGAAAACGCCGTGTAGATCATTGAACCCACGTATGGATGGCGATCACTTACATGTAAGCCGGTAATAGCCGTAATGCGTTCCAAAATCTCATCCACTATCTCTACATGTAAGCGTGGATTGATTCCTTGTGAGTAGTAATTAAATGCCAAAGTGACTAAGTCCGCATTTCCAGCCCGCTCACCGTTTCCAAGAATAGTTCCCTCAACTCTCTGTGCTCCCGCTAAAACTGCCAATTCTGCACTTGCTACAGCACATCCTCTGTCATTATGGGGATGTACGCTGATAATGACGCTTTCACGGTTTTTGATATGTTTACTCATCCATTCGATGCGATCGGCGTAGATATTTGGTGAACATGCTTCCAAAGTGTTTGGCAAGTTCAATATCATCGGATGCTTACATGTAGGTTCATAAGCATCTATAACCGCATTTGAAACTTCTAATGCATAATCTAATTCTGTTTGTGAAAAACTCTCTGGCGAGTACTCAAACACCATTTCGCCCTCAAACTTTTGAGCCTCTTTTTTTATACATTCCACACCTTGCAATGCTAATGCGATGATCTCCTCTTTGGTGCGTTTAAACACTATTTCACGCTGGTTGGAAGCTGTCGGATTGTACAAGTGCATGTTAATGCGTTTTGCACCTTGCAACGCTTCAAAACCGCGCACGATGTGACGTTCGATGGACGGCGTAAGTATGCCTATTGTGATATCATCTGGTATCAACTTTTCCTCTATCAACCTACGGCAAAAATCAAACTCCGTCTGCGAAGCACTTGGATACGCGATCTCTATCTCTTTAAAACCAAACTCGACAAGTGCTTTAAAATAGGCAACTTTTTGTTCAATTCCCATCGGATTTGCAAGCGCTTGATTGCCATCTCGCAAATCGGTACTGACCCATGTCGGGGCAACTGTGGCAGTTTTATCTGCCCACTCTCTTTTATCCAATTTTACCCTTGGATAGGGTTTGTATTTTGTAAATGATTGCATTGTATTTTCCTAAAAAAAGCCGTAAAAATCCTTACATGTAAGAGTACAAATAGAACTATAACGGTAGAAAAACGCCTATATACGGACGTACTACGCCCTAAAAGGCAAAACTAAAAATGAAAATAAAAAGTGTTTGTGTGAAAAAAGATTACAGCAGGTGCAGCAGGAGGAGAGAAACTATTGCAGAACTAATGCCTGACTTGGTTTTTGAAATGTATGTGTGATGACTTTTCATGGTCTCTCCTTTTTTGTGATAGCGAAATCATAACGAATTAAAGTATTTTATGCAATATATTTCATGTTTTTTATAAACAATCTAAATGTAGATCACATGTTTTCTTTACATTAATCAGTATAAATTTACTAAAATCAATTCTACCTATGACACAGCATAAAAGAGAGAGTCAGGTACTCAAATAATGTTCAGTGATAGATGCGCGATTGTGTTTCATCTCGTAGCTTACCTGCTGAAGCGAATTTTGATATTACTTTCCTTACCCCCTTTTTTTCTTTTGTAAAAATGATTCCTTTTTGCATTTTTTATAAAACTTATTAATGTCTAATTTTGATATAATTATTTTATGAAAAATAAAACTGAAGTAGAAAAAGAAGCTATTCAATATTTGAAAGAGAATAGGGAGCTTCTATTTCACACTTATCTAGAAGACTTTTTTCCTATTGATGAGAAGGTAGCGTATTTCACTGCGGGACCAAGTGGTGCTGGTAAAACAGAATTTATCCAACAGTAGTTGATTCAAATTTATCTCATTTTCAAACTGCAAAAGAGAACGTCATTAAATTACTAAAGCAAAATTATAAAATTGAGATTTTTTATGTCTATAATGACTTAGAAAAATGTTTTTTATATACAAAAAAGAGAGAATCTGTAACAAATCGGGTTGTGCCAGAAGATGTGTTTTTTAACAGTGTAATAAGGTCTAGAAGTACAACTTTTGAAATTAAAAAAATGTTTGATGAAAATATCAATTTAAATGTTATTGATAAAAGAGATAACCACTATTATGAAAATATTAGTTGTGATGAATTTAAAAAAATCATACCAGAATACAAGGACTAAAAATGACTAAGCCTATGAACCCGTTGCTAAAGCCAGAGAATCGAAAAGAATTTATACAACAGGCAATGAAAGCAATGTCTGATAGACAAGAAGAAGTGATAGCGCAAGCTGATAAAATTATCGGTGATGTTGTGAGATTTGAAGAAAATATTCATCAAAAATTTGTATCTTATATTGCTCATCATTAAAGAGTCATAATTGAGTATTTTTTAATGAATTTTTCTCAGGTATATGCCCTGAAAATAGCAAATATTCTTGATTATAATACCTATTAAATCGAAATTTTTTTTGTTAGGCATCTTTTTTAATGTACTTTATAATGTACTTTTTATAAATTAAAACTAATTTTATTCCTATAAATTGGGATATTCGAGTCCCTGAGAACCCACCACCTTATAAAAAAATGAATATAGTTGGTTAGAAGCCATAAATTAGGTGTTTTATAGTTATTCATATTCTATTTGATAGAATTTTTCATTACGTCGCTATCTCTAATTTTTTAATCAAAACTACTTGTTAGCAACTTTTTATACTGCCCATTTTAACTTCGCCGTTGACAGTGAAGTATCTGCATTTATTTACGCAAGAGCTTCTTCTATCTGTTCTAGAGCAAGTTTCTTGCCGTTTTCCTCTTCATTTGCACTCCACCAATATTCAATAATCTGCTGTTCTATGCTTCCTAGAAGATCCATGGGGAGATTCGCAAATACTTCAAACGAGCTAATCTCATCTCTGTTTAAACCTTTTTTCTTTGCAAGTTCATCTATAAGTTCACGGATAGATGTCTCTACATTTGTAGGTTCAGGCAAAGGCATTCCCTCTTCTAGCGGTTGGGGTGTTCTTGCATAATCGATCCAAGTTTTTATCTCATCTTCGAGGTAATCGTAGCCGTGGATTTGATAGCAGAGTATGCGAGTTGGAGAATAGACGATCTCCTCATCCTCTTCTAAAACATCAGAAGTTTTTGGTGTACTATAATGAACCCTTTTTTCAAGACCAGTAAATCAAGTTTTTTAATTCCACCTTTTTATGATACCAACGGTAACAGTTTTGCTCCTTTAGGGTCTAAATTATTCATAGCTTGATAGTA
>CAISHH010000008.1 GCA_903885085.1 uncultured Campylobacterales bacterium | reverse complement strand
ATATGGACACGTATAACAAAAAAAGACTTCATTCAGCTATCGGCTACAAAACACCAACGGAAGTTTACTATCAAGCTATGAATAATTTAGACCCTAAAGGAGCAAAACTGTTACCGTTGGTATCATAAAAAGGTGGAATTAAAAAACTTGATTTACTGGTCTTGAAAAAAGGGTTCATTATAGTGTTTTTTTGAAGATAATGCAAGGCCAAAAAGCCTTACATGAAAGATAAAATAATTAAGTTTTTATTGAAGTAGCTTAAGTACATTTTGTTGTACAGAGTTTGCCTGACTCATAGCATATGATCCAGATTGTGCCAAGATACTGTGTTTAGAAAAGTTTGCACTCTCACTTGCAAAGTCAACATCACGAATCTGAGATTCTGCAGCTTTTACGTTAACCTGAGTTACTGAAATGTTATTTACAGTAGAAGTTAACTGGTTTTGAGTAGAACCGAGATTTGAACGTACGGCATCAAGAGCTTTTATCGCAGCATCCGCTATTTTCATAACAGCCATCGCACCTTTGAGCGTTGTAACACCAGCACCTTTACTAGATGTAATGTTAACAGCTTGGTCATTTGCATTAAATCCCATAGCACTTGCAGTATCAGCAGTAGTAGCACCTTTGATGTCGCGTAAGTTTGTTGTAACTTGTGCGGACTTACTAATAGCTGTTTGCAAACCACCAGCAGCACTTGCACTTACGATAATATCAGCCGCGCCAGTACGAGTAAGAGTTAAACGTCCAGCATTAAAATCTTTACCACCTGAACCAATACCTGTAACAGTTGTTAAGTTTGTACCTGATATCTGAATTGCGCGACCATCATTCGAAGTTAAGCTTAATCTACCACGACTGTCTATTGCAGCAGTAACACCTGTATCCGCTGAAAAGTTATTGATCGCAGCAACTAGTACGCCTTTACTATCATTCGCATCATCAACTTTGATATTACCGATGTTTGTACCATTGATTGTAAGTCCTGAGATTGTACTACCACCAGCAACAGCTGCACTTCCAGTACTTACAACTTGAAAGCTAGCCTGGATTCCTCCGAGAATATCAGAGTTTTTGTTGATAGTTTCAGCTAAAACACCAATACCTGTACCTGCACTTGTAGAAATAGTTACACTTTCTAAAGTGATATTATTCGTACCATCAACATTTGTAAACGTTAACGCAGTACTACCAGAAGCTGTAATTTTAGCTGTCGTTTCAAAACGAGCAGAGCCAATCTTATCAGAACTTGTAGCCCCGATACTTGCTTTTACAGATTGGTTAGAATATGCACCAATTTGGAACTCTTTATTTGTAAATTGACCTGAAAGTAGGTTTTGTCCATTATAAGAAGTTGTTCCTGCAATGTTATCAAGCTCATCCATAAGTTTTGTGATATCTGCTTGAAGTGCTTTACGTGAATCTGCACTTTGACCATCTTGTGCAGCTTGAGTAGCTTTCGTTTTGATAGTATCTAGAATCTTTGTTTGTTCATCCATAGCTTTATCAGCAATCTGAATGATAGAAATTCCATCATTTGCATTTGCTATAGCTTGACCAAGAGAAGAAGCTTGAGTACGAAGAGAATCCGCAATTGACAAACCTGAAGCATCATCTGCTGCAGTGTTGATACGAAGACCTGAACTTAGTTTTGATAGCGAACTATCTATCTCACGGTTATTAAGCAATGCACTATTGTGTGCATTCATTGCCGCAATGTTTGTATTTATTGTGAAACCCATGATAAATCCTTTTTGGGGCGAGAGCTAGAAGCTCTTCAAAATTTCTCAGCGTCCTTGCTGATACAAACTAGATCGACACCTCTCACAAAAGCTTTAATTTAATTTGCAAATAATTTAATTTTTTTTTGATACACTTTCGAAATCAAAAGTAGCATACTACATATAGGAAAACAATTTGGATCTAATTATCGTCGAATCACCGGCCAAAGCAAGAACAATTAAAAACTTTTTGGGAAAAGGATATGAGGTTATCGCTTCAAAAGGGCACATTCGTGACCTGCCAAAATCCCGCTTTGGAATCACAGTAGATGAAAAAAATGAGCTTGTTCCCACATACAGTGTCGCAAAAGAAAATAGTGCTACTGTAAAAGAGATACAAGAGTTAGCTAAAAAAGCAGAAACTATCTATATCGCGACCGATGAGGATCGCGAGGGAGAAGCTATAGGCTGGCATATCGCGCAGGCGATCAAAAAAGATCCTGCAACGCTTCCTAGAATTGTCTTTCATGAGATCACAAAAACGGCTATCACACATGCACTTGAAACTGCGCGTTCTATCGATATGGATCGCGTCAATGCACAGCAAACTCGCCGTTTGCTTGACCGCATCGTGGGATACAAACTCTCTCCGCTTCTAAGTTCAAAGATACAAAAAGGGCTTTCTGCAGGACGTGTTCAGTCATCTACTCTGAAGATCATCGTAGATCGTGAACGTGAAATCAAAGCGTTCATTCCTCAAGAATACTGGACAATCGACACATTTTTCAAACCTGAGATCGAAGCGAATCTTACCTCTTACTTTGGCGAGAAGATGGATAAACTCTCAATCACCAATGAAAAAGATGCGAAAAAGATCGTAGCTGATGTTCAAAAAGAAAAGTTTATCGTTGTCGCACTTGAAACAAAACAGCGCAAAACTTCAACACCGCCGCCATTTATGACTTCCACTTTACAGCAAACTGCATCAAGTAAACTTGGATACTCACCAAAGAAAACGATGATGCTCGCGCAAACACTCTATGAAGGTGTAAAAACGCCTGATGGAACAAGCGGTGTTATCACGTATATGCGTACCGACTCACTCAATATGGCTAAAGAAGCCGTCGATGCAGTGCGCGAAGAGATTGAGAGAAGATTTGGCGAGAAATACCTTCCAAAAGAGGCGAAATCTTACGATAAAAAATCAAAAGGCGCACAAGAAGCTCACGAGGCTATCCGCCCGACAATGCTCTCTTTTACTCCAGAGATCGCAACAAAATATCTTAAAGCAGATGAACTAAAACTCTACAAACTTATCTATGAAAGATTTATGGCTTGTCAGATGAATGATGCGCTCTTTGAGCAACAAAGCATCACCTTTGCAAGTGACAACATCGAGTATAGAGCTACGGGACGCAAGTTACTCTTTGATGGTTTTTATAAAGTTCTTGGAACTGATGATAAAGATAAATTGCTTCCAGTACTTAAAGAGGGTGAAGCGATAGATATTAAATCTATCAATCCATTGCAACACTTTACTGAGCCTCCAGCTCGTTATAATGAAGCTTCTATCATCAAAAAACTCGAAGCTGAGGGGATTGGACGCCCATCGACTTATGCGCCAACTATCTCGACTTTGACGGTTAGAACATATATAAACGTAGAAAAAAAACAGCTTATCCCAACAGAGATGGCTTTTACAGTCACAGAGATCTTGGAGAAAAATTTCAAAGAGATCGTTGACGCCTCTTTTACCGCAAATATGGAAGAGGAACTTGACGAGATTGCCGAGGGTAAAAAAGATTGGCAAAAAACTTTGCAAGAGTTTTATTTCCCTTTTATGATAGAGATCGAAGCGGGAAAAGAGAACATCGTCAGCACAAAACTCGCTCAACCCACGGGTAATAGCTGTCCAAAATGTGGCAGTGAACTTCTTCTTCGCTCAGGACGTTATGGCAACTTCATTGCATGTAGCGGTTTTCCAAAATGTAAATATACAGAACAAGTAGAGGGCGAAGAGAAAACAGAGGTTGAAGGCGTACCGACAACTGAAGAGAAATGTGAAAAATGTGGCAGCGATATGGTTGTCAAAAATGGACGTAATGGACAATTTTTGGCTTGTAGCGGATACCCAGCATGTAAAAACACAAAAACACTTGAGGCCGTAGCTACAAAAGAATCGGCAATTCCTTGTCCTGAGTGTGGGGGCAAATTGCTTTTCCGTCAATCACGCAGAGGCGCATTCTGGGGATGTGAAAACTACCCTACATGTAAGTTTATCTCTAAGTTTGAACCATCAACCCACAAATGTGAAGAAGAGGGTTGTGGTGGTATTTTAGCCGCTCGTGTTTATAGAAACAAAGATATTTATGAGTGTATCAAGTGTAAAAACAAAACTCCAAGAGAGAGCGTGGAACAGGCATAGATGAAGATAGGTATCCTCTCTGACACGCATAAAAAAACAAAGCTTGCGCAAAAAGCGATTAGCCATCTTGTAAAAAATGGTGCGGAGTTTTTGATCCATGCGGGGGATATCGTGGAGCCAGAAGTGCTTGAAGTGCTGAAAAACAGCGGCCTAAAATATGTGGCAGTATATGGCAATAATGATGCACATCTTGCAAGTTTACACAACAACTACAATCTTGTTCAAGAACCGTACTACTTTAAACTTGCAAATACGAAATTTAAGCTTATGCATCTGCCTTTTTATATGAATCCAGATGCTGATGTGATCATTTTTGGACATACACACACCTTTGAATGTGACTTTAAGAACAATACGCTTTTCTTAAATCCAGGAGAAGCCTGTGCGAGAAACAAATCGTTGACAGAATGCGTAATGCTTGAGATAGAGAAAAAAAGCTATAAAGTAAGCTATTATAGTAAAGATCCAAAAGAGGATGAGTTTAACGAATCTCACTTCTTTTTCGAGAGGAATTTATGAGTAAGAAAATATTTTTATGTTCGATAAGCAACATCAACAGCGGTACATGTAACGAAGACTGCAAGTTTTGTTCTCAAAGTGTAAAGTACAAGGCAGATATCGAACGCTATATCCAAAAGCCTGTAGAAAAGATTATCGAAGAAGCAAAAGAAGCGTATGCAAGCGGTGCTCTTGGTTTTTGTTTAGTTACAGCACACAAAGGACTTGATGACAAAACTCTCAAGTTTGTCTGCAACGTTGCTCGAGAAGTGAGCCGTGAAGTACCGCAACTTAGACTCATAGCGTGTAATGGAACAGCATCCTTAGAACAACTTTTAGCTCTTAAAGAAGCTGGAATAAAAGCATATAATCATAATCTTGAAACATCGCGCGCATTTTACCCAGAGATCTGTACAACGCACCCTTGGGATGAACGATTTGAAACTTGTCAAAATGTAAACAAATCAGGTCTTGTACTTATAACGGGTGGAATCTTTGGACTTGGTGAAACGCAGGAAGATCGCATCAGTATGTTAAATTCTCTTAAAGAGCTAAATCCCACCTCTGTGCCGATAAACTTTTATCATCACAATCCTGCTCTTCCGCTTAAACCAAACGCATTAAGCGTTGAGGAAGCACTTGATCTTATCCGCCTCGCGAGAGAGGTTTTATGTGATGCTGACCGTATTATGGTTGCAGGCGGTAGAGAGATAATGTTTGGTGAAAGACAAAATGAGATCTTTGAAGCGGGGGCAAACTCCATCGTCATAGGAAACTATCTGACAACTTTGGGAAGAGAAAAAAACAGAGATTTGGAGATGCTTCGCTCTCTTGATTTAGAGATTGCCGATTCACCAAATGCCTAATATGTTTGATGACGTAACACTCATACTCACTGTCTCTTTGATAGTGATCTTCTCCCCATTTTTTGCAAAAATATTTAAACTTCCTACAACACCTATCGAGATCATTTTTGGCGCTTTCTTGGGTTATGTGGGGCTTATTCACCAACAGCACCTTTTTGATATTGTCGCAAAATTTGGATTTTTATATCTTATGTTTATTGCCGGAACGGAGATCGATCTCAAAAAAGTTTTAAAGACACCGATGCGCCTCATGAAGATGATTTCGCTCTATCTACTCTTACTTTATAGCTTTGCTTTTGCTTTTTCTCTCTATTTTTCTTTTGGCAAGATCTTTATGGTGCTTTTACCTCTGATCTCGGTGGGTCTTATCGCTACACTTGCAAAAGAGTATGGAAAAACGCCGTGGCTTGTACTCTCTATGACAGCGGGAGGTATCGGTGAAGTCATAAGTATCGCGGCCTTGACTCTTGTTTCAGCGACTTTGGAGTTTGGAGACGGGATTGGACTCTTTCAGACTATCTTAGCGCTTATCTTATTCTTACTCTTTATGGTTGTGTTGTTTCGATCCCTCCAACTTTTGTTTTGGTGGTTTCCAGAAGTCTCGATTGCACTTATGCCTCACGATGATAACAAAGAGCAAGATATCAGACTCTCAATGGGAATCTTTTTTATCCTTCTTGCTGTGATGCTTTATCTGCATCTTGAGCTTGCTTTTGGCGCCTTTTTGGCTGGTATCTTTATCCCAACCTTTTTTGAGCATAAAAATGGGTTACCAGAGAAGCTTTCAAGCTATGGTTTTGGATTTTTGATCCCTATCTTTTTTATCCATATCGGAAGTACTTTCAATCTTGAGGCACTTTTTATCAATGGTTTGGTCGTTCAAGCGCTTATTATTGCCTTTGTGATGATTGCGATGCGCTTGGTGAGTTCTCTTGTCTTTATCAAAGAAGTTGGAATAAAAAATGCCATTTTAATGGGACTTAGCCACTCTATGCCCTTAACACTTCTTATCGCGATGGCGACTTTGGCATACACTTCCAAGGGAATAGATGAGTTTAACTATTTTGCTCTGATCCTTGCTGCTTTATTTCAAGTTCTGTTTGTTATGTTAATTATCAAGATTATAAACCTCAGAGTAAAAGAGAAAGTAACTACATAATTTGATATAATTTACAAATTACTCAAAAAGGAGTCGCTTAGTGACAAGATCCCCACTGCTTCAAATCGTACGCGACTCCATTGAAGAGGTCATAGAAGCTAGGCGTATTATCAAAAGGGATGAACTCGTAGAAAAGTATCCTGTTTTAGAACAAAATATCGCGTCTGTAATAACGTTGAGAGTAGAAGATGAACTCCGCGAGGCACGCTCAGATGAAGCACTCAAACCGCTTATCGATGATATTATCTATAACGCCAAAGCAGCAGCATTTCAAGATGCAAAATACTCGCCAATAACGACAGCACAGTATCTGCGCTGTACTATCAGCCTTTCACTTTTGATCCCAGATGAAGAGGGAGGCTTTATCATGGAAACCTCCACAGATGAGCCACTCTTAAAAGATTAGACCTTTTGAGCGTTGATATGACACGCTATTTGGTATCCGTGATTAAGTCCAAGTGCGATCGATCCGCCTGATTCTTGCGTGATATCTCCCGCTACAAAAAGCCCAGCAGTCGCTGTTTCATAGTTCTCATCATGAACAGGTTTTCCATCTTTTTCTTCAATGCCAGAACTTGCCAAAAATGCACTCGGAGTTGTTCCGCCGATAGCATAGATCACTCTGTCATAGACTTCATGTTCTATCTCATCAAATAAAACTTTGACTTTACCCTCTTCATCTTCAAGTCCCAAAATATTTACATTTAAAATAGCTCGTACTTCTTGATGAGCAATAGCGTTTGCAATATCTCTTTGATTTGTCGGATTCGCACGCCCAAAGGTTCCTCGTCTGTAGCAGATAGAAACTTTATTTTTTGCACTCAAATCAACGGCGTATTCGATAGCGCTGTCTCCACCGCCTACGATGAGAACCTTCTCACCTTCGCTACAATCATCAAGCGTGTAGCCAACTCTTTTTTTAATGCCAGCCGCTATTTTATAATCAGGTTTATTTGGTTTACCCATTCTGCCAATGGTGACAACCACATACTTTGCCATAATCACATCTCCGGCGAGATGAACTTCAAAAAGTTCTCCCGCTTTAACAATCTTACTTACTTCCGTATGTGTTTTGAGTTCGATGCCATGCGATTTGATAACCTCATCAAAAAAATCCAAAGTGGTCTCTTTTGTGCCATCAAGAAAGTAAAGATTTCCATCAAGCTCAACTTTTTGACCTTTCCAGTCTTTGTCTACGCGCTTGTTATCTTTGTAGTATTTTCGAATAGTGGCATTATGATTATCATCTTTTTCAAGCATCAAAATATCTCTAATTCCCAAAAGATAACTCTCAACTGCAGCCGCAATTCCCGCAGGTCCGGCACCGACGATAACCATTTCATAAACTCTTTGCATCTGTGCTCCTCAACCTATAATGTTATAATTCTAGCATAGTTAAAAAAATAAAGGGTTTGACGATGATAAAAAAAGAGAGAGAAGTGTGTGTCTGTAACGATGTTACTGCTGGTGAGGTGATCACACTCATAAAAGAAAATAATATCCACAGTCTCAAAGAACTATTGGAACAAAACATCTGTCCCCTTGGAGACAAATGCGAAAGCTGTCATGAAGATGGCTATGATAATGACGGATTTTCTTTGGCTATGATTCTTTCACTCGTAGAGCAAAAAAAAGTTTAACCCTTACACCAACTTATCTGGAAAATAAGTCATAAATTTTTGCATTTTTGGTGCAATTACCACGCTGCAATACCCTTGATTTGGGTTGCGTGCAAAGTAGTTTTGATGGTATGCTTCAGCCTCGTAAAATTCTGGAAGCGGACTCACTTCAGTGACTATCTTGTCTTTAAAAGTTGCAGAGGCTTTTTTGATTGAGTTTAAAATCGCCTCTTTTTGTGCCTCATCTTCATAATAGATAACCGAGCGATACTGCGTTCCGGCATCTGCGCCTTGACGATTTAAAGTTGTCGGATCATGAATAGCCCAAAAGATATCTAAAAGCTCATCCATAGTAATCACCTCATCCTCATATGAGATCTCCACAACTTCTGCATGCCCGCTTACACCTGTGCAAACCTGCTCGTAAGAGGGATTTTTACGTGCTCCTCCAGCATAACCGCTAATTGCTTTAAACACACCTTTGACATTACTAAAAACCGCTTCCACACACCAAAAACATCCGCCGCCTAAAACAAGCTTATTCATTGCCATTAAAAATCCTTTTTGCCGATTGTACTCAAATAAAATATTTTACTTTTGAAAACAGAGTATTAAACTGCCCCTCTAAGAGTCACATCAGTGGTGAAGCTTGAGAAGTTCTCTATAGTATTTGTCTATCTTCGGTGCGCTTATATCTAATTGTGTTGCTTCTCTCACAAGATAACCACAAAGCGTCTCAAGCTCATCTTTTTTACCCGCTTTAATATCTTTATGCATAGAGGTCGAAGCGCTTTGTGGCAATTTTGAAGCGGCGAGGAGGCACTTTTCTATCTCTTCCTCTAAGCCGATATTTTTTGCTTTTGCAATGTTTGAAACCTCTTGTAAAAACTGTTTTGCTTCATCATAATGGTTTTCATACACCTCTTTTATCGACATATCATAATACGAAGTCAACACTCCAAAAGTGGAGATGAAGATATATTTTTTCCAAAGTTCTTTTTGAATATCTTCAGCAATCTTATATCGCAATCCCGCTTCATCTAAGACAGAGGCCAAAATGTCACTTCCCTCACCTGCGAAGAGGAGATTAAATACCTTACCCATTTTTCTAATCTGTCCAGCTTTTTCGATGTGAGAAAGGATATAAATACAGCCATCTAGAACCTTTGCATCTAACAAAGAGCGAAGTTCATCTCCATGTTCAACGCCGTTACTTAAACATAAAACAATACTCTTATCGTCTAAAAAAGGCTTACATACAAGCGCCGCATTTTTGAGATCATAGCTCTTCACACAAAACAAAACCAAGTCAAAATATCCACTCAGTTCACTTTCATTTACAGCTGTAAAATTTGCTGTAAACTCTTTTTCATCCTCGCTTACATGCAAAGTGCCCTGTGGGTGTAAGCCCTCTTTTTGAATCATTTTTAAATGCTCACCTCGTGCCACACCAACGATCTCATGATTTGTCTGACTCAAGTATCCAGCGATGTAACCGCCGACTCCACCTAGACCATATATTAATATTCTCATCTTTAAACCTTTTTATATGACGAATTTATTATTTATTTAAACTAGTTTTAACGTCGCTATTTGTATTATTACAACATATGTGAATTATATCATAAGGAGAGATTATGAAAAAAGTATTAGTTTTAGGCGGAGGATTTGCTGGCATCGAATCAGCAATCTATCTTCGAAAAAATAACTATGATGTTACGGTGGTGAGTGATCGCGACTTTTTTTATATCTATCCGACCTCTATTTGGATACCAACGGGTGAAAGTAAATTTGAAGATATCTGTATTGATCTTAAAGAGCTTGAAGCCGCACATGGCTTTACTCTACTTGTGGATGGTGTTACTAGCATTGACGCAAAGTCAAAGCGTGTCACTCTTCAAAGCGGCAAAGTTCTTGAAGGGTTTGATAATCTTGTTATAGCCATGGGTGCTTCAAAAATGAAACCTAAAGGTGTTGAAAACACACTTTCTATCTGTGGCGCACCTGAGCAATCGCTTCTGATTAAAAAGAAACTTGATGCGCTTATGGCTAAGGGAAACGGAAAAATCGCCTTTGGTTTTGGCGGCAATCCAAATGACACTTCAGCAGTACGCGGTGGTCCAGGTTTTGAGTTACTTTTCAATGTCCATAATCTTCTTAAGAAAAAAGGGATACGCGAAAACTTTGAACTTACATTTTTTGCACCTATGGAAAAACCAGGTGCGAGAATGGGGCCTCAAGCGCTCAAGATGATGGATATGATCTTCAAGCGTACCAATATCGCAAAACATTTTGGGAAAAAAATAAAATCATTTGAAACTGACGGCGTACTTTTCGAAGATGATTCAAAACTGATGAGTGACTTTGTGATGTTTATTCCCGCTGGAGATGGACACGATATTATCAAAAACTCAGACCTTCCTCAAAACGGTGCAGGCTTTATAGAAATAGATGATTTTTGTGAAGTAAAAGGGGTTGAAGGTGTGTATGCCGTCGGTGATATTGCAGCAATTGAGGGTCCTGAATGGAGAGCCAAACAAGGGCATATCGCCGAAGTTATGGCTCGAAATATGGCACATAATATTAAAGTGGAAGAGAGCGGATCGGGCGTACTTAAAGGTTATAAAGAACATCTTAACATCCTCTGTGTCATGGACAGTGGTGATGGTGCGGCTTTTGTTTACAGAGATGACAAAAAAGCGCGCATGATTGCGATGCCTATCTTTGGACACTGGCTTAAAAAAGGGTGGGGAAAATATTGCCGTCTTTCCAAACTTGGTCGCATTCCGCGTATTCCTGGAATGTAGTATACTTTCCAATAAATAATTTAAAGAGGCTGTATCATTTTTAAAAATTACAAATTATCTCTATCGGTATTTTTTATTGCTACGCTTATCTTAACGGCTATTTTTATGTACGCCACTTATGTAAATACCCATACAAAAGAGATGCGTGATAGGGTCTATGAACTCCAAGCAAAGATTATGCGTGAAGATATACAGCGCATGATCTTGCACAAACAAAAATCTTCACTCGCAATTGCACTCAGTATTACCAATGATAAAAGTCTCATAGAACTCATTAAGCACAAAAAAATCCCCAGCGATTATTATGCAGATCTGATATCCATGTTTCATAAAGAAACGCTCTATCAAAATGTCTGGATTCAGATAATAGACGAGAATTCAACCTGCCTTTACAGAAGCTGGAGCCCGCTCAAAGGTGACACGCTCTTCCAAGAAAGGGAAGATTTACAGGATATCACTTCAAAAAAAAGTATCGTACAATCCATAAGTACAGGCAAATTTGACCTCTCTATGAAAAGTATTGTTCCTCTCTTCGAACATAACACATTTATAGGTAGTTTGGGTGTTATTACCCATTTTAATTCTATTTCCAAAGATCTTAAAGAGACCAAAATCGACTCAGTAGTTCTCTTGAAAAAAGAGTACAAAAAAAATCTTCTCTACCCTTTTACCCAGATGTTTCTTGATGATTATTACATTGCAAATCTTGACGCTCCACTCGAGATGCAAGAGTATCTCAAAAAATACGGCGTAGAAAATTATTTCAACAATGCATATAAAATAGAAAACGGCTATATCATTGTCTCTTATGAACTCAAGAATACCCATGCGAAGGCGCTTGGATACTATATAATGTTTAAAAAGATATCAGATCTTCCGAAGTTGGATTTAGAATTTTTCAGCTTTAAGATGATCGCTTTTTTTATCCTCTTTGGCTTAGGACTACTCTTTATCTTCAGTACAATCATCTTAGTAAAAAACAGAAACCAAAAGCAGTATTATAAAAATATTCTTGATTCATCCAACAATATCGTAATCATTAACAACGGGACAAAAATACTGTATGTAAATAACGCTTTTTTTCGATATTTTCACACTTATCAAAGTTTAGAAGAGTTTAAAGAAGATTATCAATGTATATGCGAACTTTTTGTGAACGAAGATGGCTATTTACAGACAATGCATGGCGATGACTACTGGGTAGACTACGTCTTAAAAAACTGTGACAAAGTGCATAAAGCTAAAATAATCTATCTAGATAAAACCTATTATTTTTCAGTGACCGCTGCACTTATTTCAGTAGAAAAACATCACTTCAGTATAGTATTTTCAGATATCACAAAAGAGGAAAATTATCAGAAAGAGCTCTTGCAACTCAGTATAAAAGACTCACTTACAGGCATCAACAATCGTCACTTTTTTGACCAAAAACTTCTTGAAGAGTGCTCTAGAGTCAGGCGCTATGAGCATCCGCTCTCTTTAATCATGTTTGATATAGACTTTTTCAAACGGGTTAATGATGAGCATGGACACAGTGTTGGAGACAACGTACTTATAGAATATAGCAAACTTATCTCAACTATTTTACGTAAAACGGATGTTTTTTGTCGTATAGGCGGAGAAGAGTTTATAATCATTCTTCCACATACAGCGATATCTGAAGCCAAACAACTTGCGCAAAAGCTCCGATATGAAGTTGAAATAGCTAAAAAAGTAGTACCTGTAACTATGAGCTTTGGAGTCACGCAATATCAAAAAGATGATAGTACCTTATCGCTGTTAAAAAGAGTCGATGATGCTCTATATAAAGCAAAAGCCAATGGACGTAACTGCGTTTTTACGGACTAAAAGCGAGGGTTTCGACACTCTTGCATATACTCTATTTGAAACTCTATCATCTTTTTAAAAGGGTGTAAAAACTCTTCAAGACTACTTTTTTCTATTCTCTCATCACCGTTTTTATCCATCAGTTCAAGTACGCAAAGGGTGGACTCGATAGTTGAGAGACAATATTCAGCCGGTTGTTCTTTGATAGCAAATTCTGAGGTTTTTGTATGGGTAAAACTGATGCTTTGTAAAGAGGAGATATTTGTACTTTCTCGAAGCATCTTTTTCGCACAAGCCCAAGTAGAATCGATAATAAATATCACCACATTTTTACCCTCAAGGGAGAGTTGATGTGAATTGATCTCGATGGAATCTTTGGATGGAAAAAGCAAATAACAAAGATTTTTTGTATCTTGTAAAAGCTCATTTATCCTACCATCTAAGCTAAAGTCGATTCCCACATACAGCTCAGAATTTGGCAGTGAAAGATGCGTCAAATGCCCCGTACCGTTTTTGATCTTTCGATACTCTTTTGGATGCATTAAGATAACAAACTTTGTTTTCGTCTCAACGTGTCTTATATGCTGACACATACAGCTCGATTTTGGTCTGTAACATTTGTAACACTTTTCTCGACGCTCAACTTGCAATCTCTCTATCATAAACCTTAAACATCCTTGCATGTAAGGATTCTCTCATCCTATTTTATGCTCTCTTTGGATAAAATAATACCAATTAACTCATAAAGAAATACAATGTCCATAAAACAGCAAATATTAAAGACTATAAAAAAGCGTCCGCTCATCATTGATGGTGCTATGGGAACACAACTCCAGCAACGCGATAAAGATATTCCTCTTGAAGCTTGGGAGGGTTTAGAAGGATGTAACGAGCTCTTAAACGTGACTGCCGTAGATGTGATGGAAAGCATTTTCAGTGCTTACTTGACGGCTGGAGCTGACCTTATCACGACCAATACTTTTGGCTCATTTTCTTGGGTTTTAGACGAATACGGCATCGGTCATCGCGCGTATGAACTCTCACGCGCGGGAGCTGAGATAGTGCGTAAAAAGTGTGATGAGTTTTCTACGCCCCAACAGCCTCGTTATGTGCTTGGCTCTATCGGTCCAGGAACGAAACTCCCTTCTCTTGGACATATCCATTATGATGTGATGTTTGAAGGTTATAAAGAGTGTGCGCTTGGTCTTATAGATGGCGGAACAGATATCTTTTTACTTGAAACATGCCAAGACCCTTTGCAGATAAAAGTCGCTCTTCATGCGTGTGACGCGGCGAGCAAAGAGCGCGGAGTCGAGATTCCTATTATGGTTTCTGTCACTATCGAACTCGCGGGAACGATGCTTATCGGAACAGATGCGACAACAATTGCCGCAATCTTAGAGCCTTTTGACATTATCTCTCTTGGTTTCAACTGTGGAACAGGACCCGATCAGGTCAAAAAACATGTAAAAACTCTCAGCGAAGTGTGGGGAAAACCTATCTCCATCCACGCAAATGCGGGACTTCCGCAAAACCGCGGCGGTTACACATAGTACCCGATGGGACCAGATGAGTTTGCAGATAAACAAGAGGAGTTTTTAGAGTTTGATGGTGTGAGTTTTCTTGGCGGATGTTGTGGAACGACACCTCAGCATATTCGCGCTCTTGTGGATCGCGTTACTTGTAAGACTCCAAAAGCGCCGAGTGGGTCTCAGCCAAACTCTCTGGCTTCACTTTTTAACACGACTCCTTTGATGCAAAACCCCGCTCCACTTTTAGTGGGTGAGCGAAGTAATGCAACGGGTTCAAAAGCGTTTCGCGAACTTCTTTTAGCTGAAAACTACGAAGGAACGATGAGCGTCGGTCAGCAACAAGTTCGCGCTGGCGCGCATGTACTTGACGTCTCCGTAGGTTTTGCAGGACGTGATGAAACAAAAGATATGAATAAAGTTATGAGTTTGTATGCTCAAAAGATCGCACTTCCGTTGATGCCAGATTCTACCCAAACGGCCGCACTTGAAGAGGCACTTAAACTCATCGGCGGAAAACCTATCATCAACTCGGTCAACCTTGAAGATGGGATAGAAAAGTTTGACACAGTTTGTGGTTTGGCGAAAAAGTTTGGAGCTTCACTTGTATGTCTTACTATCGATGAAATCGGTATGGCTAAAACTGTTGAACGTAAACTCGAGATAGCAGAACGCATCTATGATCTCGCGGTAAACAAACACGGTATAAACCCCGAAGACTTAGTATTTGACCTTCTTACTTTTACCCTTGGAAGCGGAGATGAGGAGTATTTTGATGCGGGTATCAACACCATCGAAGCGATCCGTCAGCTTAGACTCAGACATCCTGAAGTCGGCGCGATCTTAGGACTTTCAAACATCTCTTTTGGACTTGATAAAGATGCGAGACCTTATCTGAACTCAATGTTTTTACACCATTGTATCCAAGCGGGATTGACCTCTGTTATCATCAATGTTCAGCATATTATTCCCCTCAATAAGATATCCCAAGAGGAGCAAACGCTTTGTGATGATCTTATCTTCAACCGTCAACCAAATGGCGAAGCGCTCTTTACTTTCATAGACCACTTTAGCCATAAAGAAGCCATAGACAGCGAAGTGGAAGATGCGGCTTATAAACTCCTCAGCACTGAAGAAAAGATCGCCAAACTTTTAATGGACGGCGATAAAGAGCGAATGATTCCTCTTGTCGAAGAAGCCCGCCACACCATAGCTCCTGAAAAAATTGTCAATGAGATTCTCATCGACGCCATGAAAGTGGTGGGTGAGCTTTTTGGTTCAGGACAAATGCAACTTCCTTTTGTGCTTCAAAGTGCTGAAACTATGAAAAAGACTGTCGATCATCTTCAACCTTATCTGCCAAAGATAGAGAAAAAAACAGATACGACGCTTATTCTTGGAACTGTCAAAGGCGACGTTCATGATGTGGGTAAAAACCTCGTGGATATCATCCTCTCAAACAACGGATTTAAAGTTATCAATCTTGGGATCAAAGTGGACTTAGAGAAGTTTTTGGATGCACTCAAATCTAGCAATGCCGATGCAATCGGGATGAGTGGACTTCTTGTAAAATCAACGCAAGTGATGAAAGATAATCTTGAAGCGATGAAGGAAGCGGGCATCAAAATCCCTCTTCTTCTTGGTGGCGCAGCCCTTACTCGCGCGTTTATAGATGACTTTTGCCGTCCATTTTATGATGGCCCGATCTTCTACTGTAAAGATGCTTTTGATGGAGTGACTGCGATGAGCCGAATCGAAGCGGGCAACCCAGATACAAACCTTCATCCAAATGCTCCGGTGATTGAACATGTTGAAGAAAAAGAGGTCATCATCCCTCCATTTGCCGAACTTACAATGCCAGATCGTAATGTCAAAATACCGACGCCTCCATTTTGGGGAAGACGCGAGATGAGACTCACTCCCGCTCAGATAGAGATGGCGTTTGAGTGGATAAACCATAAGATTCTTTTTAAATCTCGTTGGGGATACAGCTCAAAAGGGATGACGAAAGAAGCGTATGAAAAACAGCTAAACGAAGTCGTATGGCCTGCGTATGAGAAACTTAAAGCGCAGTTTTTGGATGAAAAACTTTTTGAGCCAACCATCATCTACGGCTACTGGCCATGTAGAAGTGATGACAACCGTCTTGTGATCTTTGATGAATCTGAGGGCTTTACATGTAAGGATGATACCAACTGTGAAAGCTTCCACGATGCTTATCCAAGAGCCGTTGAAGAGTTTACATTTCCACGTCAAAGACGCAAGCCTCACCGTGCTCTGAGCGACTTTTTTCACCATGACCGACACGATGTGATCGCGCTAACCTGTGTGAGTGCAGGAGTAAAACTCAGTGATGCCGAACGAAAGATTTATGATGAGGGCAATTACACTGAGTATTACCAATTTCACGGTCTTGGCGTCGAACTCGCTGAAGCGCTTGCGGAAATGGTGCATAAACAGATACGTCTTGATCTTGGTATCTCAGAAAATGAGGGAAGCAAACTTGGCGATGTACAGATGAACAAGTATCAAGGCGCAAGATACTCTTTTGGATATGCAGCGTGTCCTGACTTAGAACTCAACCGCCCACTTTTTAATCTTTTAAAACCTGAAGAATTTGGCATTGAACTAAGTGAAACATTCCAGATACATCCAGAACAATCAACATCAGCACTGGTCGTTTACCATCCAAACGCTAGTTATTACAATGTTTAAAATAAATACACTCTATAAAAGAAAGGTCGACAATGAAATCAACTAAACCAGCTCCTAAAAAGAATTATGGCAATGGTGCTAGACCACCTAGAAACGGCGCAAGAGCTACACCTCACTTTGAAAAAAGAAAAACTCCACCTAAAAAAGTAGAGAAGGAAACTGCACCAAAAAATGAGGTCAAAGAGATGTTTATGAGTTGGTTTAGAAGAAACAACCAAGTCGGGCAGATCATGACAAAGCAGGATGTCGTGAGAGAGATTATCAAGTATCTTGATGCGAAGCAAAATGATGCGCTCGAAGAGGCTATGAGTGAGCTTGTAAAAAGTGGGTTTATGGTTGTGCAGGAGGATGGGGTTACTTTGGTGTTGACTCAACAGGGTGCAGAGTCACTATAGTCACAACCTTACATGTAAGAGGGTATCTTTTTTTCGCTCCTATGCTTATATACTTATATTTTTTTGCTTATTGTTCTTGTTCCTAGTATGTATTCCCAAGTTAAACTTGGAACGAGAAAAGTTTGATTAAATTATTCACAGATTTTTACTTGGTTCTTCTATTCCATTATACAAGTCCAGCGACTAAATTTTCAATCATATTACTCCAACAATTTAACTATTTTAGAACAAGTATTATATTCATTCTACAATAACAAAATATACTTACATGTAGCGTTTCTCTCTGTACTTTTTTCTTCGCAAAAAAGTATGAGAGAACTCATATAAAAAAACTGACGGAAGAAAAGGCTTATACCCAAAGGGTACTTCGCATGTAAAGTGCCCTTGAAAGTATATTAATTCAATGCTTTTCTATAAGCTTCTGCTTTGCTCATTGGTTCTTCAGGCTGCGCAAGCTTATCTTCACCATTTTTTTTATTCCACACATAAATAAGAACTAATATCATAATAACAATTGCACCGATGCCGGCTATTATAAGCTTTTTTATATCCATTTCATTTCTCTCTGTTTTTAAATTAATGAGTTGCTTTTTAGCTATTTGCTTTTATGGCCGACTCGATGCGTGAAAGCGTTTCCTCTTTACCGATGATAGACATCACGGCATCAAGCCCCGGACCTGAAAGTTTTCCCATAAGTGCGATACGTAAAGGCTGACCTATCTTGCCAAAACCTATTTCTTTCTCTGCGACCAATTCTTCCATCACATGATGATAATCCACTGGAAGATGGAGATTTTCACTCGATTTTAATTTCTCTGCAAATGCTTCTAATATTTCAAAAGCATCACCTTTAAACCCTTTTACAACAGCCTTTTCTTCATAAACAACTGGCGAAGTCAAGACTTCGCTAATAAGCTCTGCCATCTCTTTTAATGTCTTTGCACGGTCTTTGAATGAGTCTAAAAGAATTTCACGTTTATCATGAGAAGATAGAACCAAACCAAAATCTTCTAGAAGCTCTGCAAGCTTAGTATTTGACATATTTTTGATGTAGTGAGCGCTCAACCAGTCAAGCTTTTCAGCGTTGTAGATAGAAGCAGAGCGGTTAATATCTTTTGGATCAAAATGTTCCATCATCTCTTCCATTGAAAAGATCTCTTGATCTCCATGACTCCAGCCAAGACGCACTAAAAAATTCAGTAGTGCCTCAGGCGTGTAGCCCATCTCTTTATATGCCATAACATCTGTCGCACCGTCACGTTTAGAGAGTTTTTTACCCTCTTTGTTGTGGATCATCGGTACATGGTTAAACTGAGGAATATCAAATCCTAGCGCTTCATAAACGATCATCTGTTTTGGAGTGTTTGAAAGGTGGTCATCGCCGCGGATGACTACATTGATGCCCATCAAAGCATCATCGATTGCAACGACGAAGTTATATGTAGGGCTTCCATCTGCGCGAGCGATAATAAAATCATCTAAGATATCTTTCACATCAAAAACTACGTCGCCCTTAACTCCATCTTTAACTGTGATAGTGCCTTCCAATGGGGCTTTTATACGTACAACTGGCTCAACACCCTCAGGTGGAGTTCCCGTAAAATCACGGTAACGTCCGTCATACATTGTACGCTCTTTTTTAGCCATCTGCTCTTCACGTAAAGCAGTCAGTTCATCTTTTGACATATAGCAATGGTAGGCTTTGCCCTCATCGAGAAGCTTTTGGATGTAGCGTTTATAGATATTGGTTCTTTGAGATTGGTATTCGATCTCACCGTCATGTGAAAGTCCTAGCCATTTAAAAGCTTGAACAATCGCCTCAGCGGCTTCAACTGAGTTACGGCTTTGATCTGTATCTTCGATACGTAAAATAAACTTGCCCTCATTCTTTCTAGCCCACAAATAGCAAAGAAGAGCGGTTCTAAGTCCTCCAATATGAAGATACCCTGTAGGTGATGGTGCAAAACGCGTAACAACCATAATAAGCCTTTTAAATAAAGTCCCGTATTTTAGATAATCATTGGTTAAAAACGGGTAAAATAAGAACCTAAATATCATCATAAAGTGACTTTACATGTACAAAGCTCTATTTTTCATCCTTCTCTCTTTAAGCCTCAATGCAAAAATCATTGATGGTGTTGCAATCCTTGTTCAAAATGAACCTATCACGATGCAAGAGATTACAAATGCAATGGCAGAATCTCATCTTGACCAAGATAAAACAGTAGATTTCTTAATACGAAAAAAGCTTGAAGATCAAGAGATAAAATCCAGAAAAATCACCGTAACTGATGATGAAGTGATCGAAGAGATCAAAAGAATGGCTACACAAAACAATATGACTGTGGGCCAGTTTTACGATGCAGTCGCAAGTAGCCAAAATCTCACTTCAGCTCAAGTGCAAAAAGAGATGAAAGAGCGTTTGCTTAACCAAAAGCTTTTTCAAGCCATTGCCTACACTCATATGGATGAACCAGATGAGCAAGAGATCAAAAACTATTATGAACTCAACAAAGCAAAGTTCAATCATCCACAAAGCTACAGCACAGTTGTTTATGAATCGAAACAACAAAGTTTATTACAACAAAAGATCGATAATCCTATGTTCTACTCAGCTGAAATAGGGCATAAAGATCAAACATTTGAATACAATAAAATCGCGCCACAACTTGCTGAACTTTTAGACAGAACACCGTTAAATCATTTTTCAGAGATTATCTCAAACGGTAAAGAAGGCTTTGTTTGTTTTTATATGCAAGCAGTTGAACAGAGCAACAAAGATGTAAAACTAGAAGATATCAAAGCACAAGTTGAAAATATGATTATGTCAGATAAGCGTGAGCAAGTTTTAAAGGAGTATTTCGATAGAGCAAAACTAAACGCCAATATCCAAACTCTACGCTTACCTGAGTAAAATAGAAATAAGCAAGTAAAGAAGCTATGAACCATAAAGGTTCATAGAAAAGTTTTAACCTTTATAGCCATCCAAATATTTTGTATCAAAATTATTACTTATAAAATCTGGATTTGTCATCATTTTTTTGTGGAATGCCACTGTAGTTTTGATACCAGAGATCTTAAACTCGCTTAGTGCTCTATGCATTCTTGCAATTGCCTCAGCTCTATCATTTCCATATACGATTAACTTCCCTATCATCGAGTCATACGTTGATGGAACGATATAGTTTGCATGTGCGTGCGTATCGATGCGAACATCTTTTCCACCCGGAGCAATCCAAGTACTAATCTTTCCAGGACATGGTAAAAACTTGATAGGATCTTCTGCAGTTATACGGCATTCGATCGAGTGGCCTTTAAGTACAATTTCCTCTTGCTTAGGCAAAGTTTTTCCCTCTGCCACTTCGATCATCATTTTTACTAAGTCAAGACCACTTACCATCTCAGAAACAGTATGCTCAACTTGAAGACGAGTATTCATCTCCATAAAATAAAAATTCAAATCTGCATCAAGTAAAAATTCAAATGTCCCAGCACCCTCGTACTTGATAAACTCTGCCGCACGAACTGCTGCGTCATGTAATCTTGCTCTAACTTCTGGAGTTAATGCGACGGCTGGAGACTCTTCGATCAGTTTTTGGTGACGACGTTGCATAGAACAGTCACGCTCTCCAACATGGATAACATTTCCATGAGAGTCAGCCATAATCTGTACTTCAATATGGCGAGGATTTTTAATGAATTTTTCCATATAAATTGTGCCATCGCCAAATGCAGTGATCGCTTCACTCTCAGCTGCTAAAAATGCATTTTCTAAGTAACTCTCATCTTCGACAACACGCATACCACGTCCGCCTCCGCCTTGAGCCGCTTTTAAGATAACCGGATACCCGACCTCTTTTGCACGTTTTTTAGCATCTTGCATATCACTGATAGCTCCATCACTTCCCGGAACAACTGGAACATTTGCACGAACCATAACATCTTTTGCTTTTGATTTATCACTCATAAGTACCATAACTTCGGGAGTCGGTCCGATGAATTTAATATTGTGGTGTGTACATATCTCAACAAAATGCTGGTTTTCACTCAAAAAACCATATCCCGGAAAAATCGCATCACAACCGCTTATCTCAGCCGCAGATATAATAGCGGGAATATTGAGGTAGCTTTTTGCACTTGGTCCAGGACCCACACATATGGCTGCATCAGCAAGTTCTAGATATTCACTACCCTTATCAGCAGTCGAATAGATAGCTACAGCCTCTTTACCCATCTCTTTAATAGTTCTAATCGCGCGAAGAGCTATCTCCCCACGATTTGCAACCAATATACGTTTGATTTCTGCCATAGACTAAATCTTTTCTACTACAAATAACGGCATATCGTATTCAACGGCTTGACCATCACTCACTAGTACATCAAGAATCTTACAGTCAAACTCAGCTTCTAATTCATTCATAATTTTCATAGCTTCGAGTATTGCCACAACGTGGCCTTTTTTAATGACATCGCCTTTTTTTACAAAAGCTGGAGAATCAGGAGAGGGTGATGCATAGTATGTACCAACCATTGGAGAAAGAATCATATCTCCAGAAATTTCTGCTGCCGTTTCTGCTTGCACTGCTGCAGCCACAATAGCTGCAGGAGCAGCTGCGACAGGAGATGCTTGAGTAGTTGTGACAGGAGAATAAACAGCTCCAACAACTTTTTCAAGTTCAATACTAAAATCCTCTTTAGCGATTTTTAATTTACTTAAACCACTTCCATCAAACTCTTGCATTAACGCTTTTATCTGCTTCATGTCCATTGTTAGTCTCCAAAATATATATTAAATTTTGCGATATAATACCATAACAAATATTAAATATTAGGGCACTTATGCTGAGTGATACAAATTTTATCAATATAGCTTTTGAGATAGCGAGTGCTTCAAAATGTGTTTCTAAACAGGTTGGAGCAGTCATAGTAAAAGATGGAAGAATCCTTAGCAGTGGCTATAACGGAACACCTGCTGGCTTTATGAATTGTAAAGATCACTGGAACGGTGAATACACCAAAGATCATCATGAATGGTCTAAAACGTATGAAATTCATGCTGAGATGAATGCTATCATTTGGGCGGCGAGAAAAGGGATCAGTATCGAAGGTGCTACTATTTATGTTACCCTTGAACCTTGTAGCGAATGCAGTAAAAACCTCATTGCGAGTGGAATAAAGCGTATTATTTATGCAAAATCTTATGAACACACCCAGTCTGATGTTATCTCCAAATTTATTGAAGATAACGGTGTCATTATCGAAAAGTTAGAAAAGCTCTAAAATCTTCTCAGGCGGACGGCCAATAACAACACCTTTTTCAGTGATAACTATTGGTCTTTCTATCAACTTTGGATGTTCTGCCATCGCATCGATAAGCTTCTCCTCATCCATCTCATCTTTAAGCCCAAGTTCTTTATAGAGATCCTCTTTTGTTCGCATCAATTCTCTTGGTGATATTTGAAGTCTTGACAAAATAGTTTTTATCTCTTCTTTTGAAGGATGAGTTTCCAAATATTTCACCACTTCAACATCAATATCCCTTACATGTAAGAGTTCTAAAGCTTGACGTGATTTTGAGCATTTTGGATTGTGCCAGATTGTTGCTTGCATATTTTTTCCTCGTAAATGATTATTTAGAGAATTTTAGTGTAGTTATTTAAGAGGGAGTTGAAAGGAAGTAAAAAATAAAAAGAAGAGTCCGAACAGCCTAAGCTGTTCGAGAGAAAGATTACAGACCTGTAACGTTTTCTGCTTGTGGACCTTTTTCGCCTTGACCAACTTCGAAAGTCACTTTTTGACCTTCGTCTAGTGATACACGACCATAGCCATTGCTATTGATTTGACGAAAGTGTACGAATACATCTTTTCCGCCGTTTTCTTGTTCGATAAATCCGAAACCTTTTTCACTGTTGAACCATTTAACTGTTCCATTTACTAATGTTGCCATTGTTTGTCCTTTTTTGTTTTATGTACACCAAATTACTAAGGTGGTAAAAATCTAATATGAAGTTTTCTTTTAGGGTGGATCGTACTGTCAACAAAAAGTCACCAATATAAAGCAGACCAAAGATGTAACTCGAATCATCTTTTAATACACGCAGTATAACTGAATAAAAAATAAAGTGCAAGAAAAGATGAATATTCCACGAAACTATGTCGTATTATTGATATTAATTTAGATCAAAAGAGGTATTTAGATTGAGAAATTGTGCCAAAACTTGACTCATAACGCTCGTAAAATAGGTACTTATGAGGTATAAAAAGTATTAAGGTACCAATTTAGATACCAACACATACTGAATAAAGTCATTTTCATGACTCTGTTTGGAAAGTTATCCTTATTTAT
>CAISHH010000007.1 GCA_903885085.1 uncultured Campylobacterales bacterium | reverse complement strand
TAGAGTTTCTTCTGTTTAGGTGGTTTTTTGTCGTAAAGAAATTTTACCTAAAACATCGAGAAACTCGACTTTTATGAGCTTTTTTCAAACTTCCAAAAACCTTAAATTAGAGAATGAAGTTGGAGATTTGCAAAAGGCTCGTACTTATACTATAATGCCGCCAAAACTTTTTAGGCGGTAGTTTATGAAAAAACTTCTTTTTCTTTTCCTCTCTCTCGTGGCTATAAATCTTTTTGCAGAAGATAATTACGAAGTCGGTGTTGCTTTTGGGCGTCCAGATTCTAATGATTTTGGTGAAGTTTTGAGTTCACAAACAGCTCCTTATTCGACAAATACAAAAGTTGTGATGATAGATGTCGGATATAAGATAGTCGATGATGCGTTTGATCTTCCTTTAGATTTTTATGTCAAAGGCGGTTTTGCAAAGTTTTTTGAGAATGGCTATGCCGATGATGTTTATGAAAATACATTATATATAAAAGCATATTACACTTTTGATGTTCTAAAAAATGCATTTCGTTTGGGATTTGCTGAGGGTGCGTCTTATACCTATGGCACGCTTCATGTGGAAAAACTTGATGCTATAAAAAATCATGGAAAAAACTCTCATTATTTAAACTATTTGGAACTTAGTCTTGATTATGATCTTGGAAATATAGTTGATTCTACAGCGTTTAAAAAACTCTATTTGGGTGTCGAGATAAAACACCGTTCAGGTATCTTTGGTCTTATAAATAATGTAAAACATGGCGGTTCAAACTATGAAGTTATGTATATAGAGAAAAATTTTTAATATAAAGGAAAACACTTATGTATAATTGGGTTGTTTGGTTTCACGTTGCGTCATTTGTATCTTGGTTTGCGGCTATTTTTTATCTTCCACGTCTTTTTGTTTATCATAAAGAGCATGAAGAAAATAGTGGTTTTTTAGAAGTTGTAAAAATTATGGAGTTTAAACTCTATAAATATATTGGTATTCCTGCCATGTGGGCGACTATTTTAAGCGGTGCTGCGATCATTTATCTGTCTATGACAGAGTATGAGATCAATCTTTTTCATACAGGCGGCTGGTTACATGCAAAACTGCTTTTTGTTGCACTTTTGGTAGGTTATTTTCTCTCTTTGGGCTCTATCCGTAAAAAGTTAGAAGCTGGTACATGTAACAAAAGTGGAAAGTTTTTTAGATTTTACAATGAAGTCCCGACAATTTTACTACTTTTAATCGTAGCAATGGTTGTTATTAAACCATTTTAATTTCATCCTTGCACACCCCGAACTTTGCATGTAAGGATTCTTCAAGGCTTTTTATAAAGCCTTATTTTCCCCCGCCGCGCTTTTTCGCTTTAAAGAGTACAGGAACACCGCTAAAATTAAATGCTTCACGAAGTTTGTTTGTGAGATATCTTCTGTATGTAAAGTGAAGTCCTCTTGGTTTGTTCATAATAAGAGCAATTCTAGGTGGTCTCGTTTCATACTGCGTTGCATAATAGATACGGATGATCTGTCCATGCATACTTGGAAGTTGGTGACGGCGCATTGCACGACCAAGCACTTCATTGAGTTGAGATGTCGTAATGCGTTGAGAATAGTTCTCGTTTATTTCTAAGATCATATCAAGAAGCTTATTTACACGTAGATGGCTTTTTGCCGAGATAGTTATGATAGGCGCGTAATGCAAAAACTTAAATCTATCACGAACCTCTTGGATCACTTTGTCATAATCTTCACGATTAGCCACATCCCATTTATTTAAAACGATGATACAGCCAAGACGATTTTTATCGACAAGTCCAGCGATCTTCTCATCAAGATCTATAAAAGGGTTTGATGCATCAAGAACGACAAGTGCCATATTTGCACTTTCTAGCATCTCTTCTGTTCTCATAAGAGCAAATTTCTCAATCCCGAGTATTTTTCCACGACGACGGATTCCAGCTGTATCTACAAATGTCAGAGTTTTACCTTGATAATCTACACTCTCATCAATCGGGTCTATCGTTGTTCCAGCAACACTGCTTACAACTGATCTATCTTCTTTAAGTAGTGCATTTAAAAGTGAGCTTTTTCCGACATTGACACGCCCGATGATAGCGATCTTGATGTGGTTTAAGTCTTCAGGATTAAACTCTTTGATCATGTCATTCATACCAAAGATAGAGTCATCTTCGACATCCTCTTCATCAAAATCTACAAAACCATCTTCATCATCTTCATTTTCTGGAACATAGTCATAAACAGTCGGTTCAAACTCATCATTCTCATCTTCCGTCTCTTCACCGACGACTATCTTATCTTCATCAGGGATACGGTTATAAAGCCACTCTATAAGAGGGTTGATACTGCGATTATGAGAAACCGAGATACCAAAGATATCATCCGTTCCAAATTCATAATAATCCCAGAGTTTTTCTTTCATACTGTCGTTGTCTATTTTATTGACGACAAGAGAAACCTCTTTGCCTAAAGATTGAAGTTGGTAAAAAAGTTTTTTGTCATTTTCATCTGGAAGTGTTTTTCCATCAACCATATATAAAATGATGTCGGCTTTGTGCGCTGCTTCTAAAGATTTTTCTTTGATCTTGTCAAAAAGTTCGCACCCTTTATCAAGTCCGCCAGTGTCAAGAAGTTCGGCTTGTTTATCCAAGATAAGCGCTATGCGGCGTTTGACATCGCGCGTTGTTCCCGCTTCTTCAGATGTGATGGCATCGCGTTTTTTAAGCAAACGGTTAAACAGTGAGCTTTTCCCTACATTTGGCTGACCAATAATTGCAATTTTTTTCATGGTATCTCTTTGTGTGTGATTCAAAACATTTTTATAAACTGTAAGAATGAAACGATTTGTAAAAATGTTTTTTTCGAAGTTAAATATTTTGTGTAATTATAGCGAAAAAGAGAGCTCAACTCTCAAAGGGGAAAAAAGAGAGGAAGAGTAGTATGAAAACTACTCTCATTATTTAGTTGGAAACTCTTTATCAAGTCCATCTAAAGCTTGTTTAGATTGAAATTGTTGCCAAAGTGCATCTTGATTATTATGAGCACTGTTTACGATCTCTTTTTTTGCCTCTGCATTCACTACATCTTTTGAAACTCCGACAAGAACAAAAACAGTCGTGCGTGTTTGCCAAAACTCTAACTGTTTTGAGCCATTTAAGGTTACATGTGCGAGTTGTTTTGAAACTTGAGTCGCAACACTTTCAACAACTTCTTTACTTGAAACACCAGTTCCCCGTACAAAGTGTTCAACTTTTGCTTTTACCTCAGTTTCGATCTGAAATGCCAGATCATTGCGAGCTTCTGCTATCGCATTGTTTCTTGTGAAGTTGGCACCCGCTTTACTTACAGGTGCACTTCCTAGACCAACGATAGACCCAGCTTCATAGCTTTGAGGGTTGCATGTCCATTTTGGAGCAAGTATGCCATCTTGCATACAGCGGAAATCACCAGCATCTTGAACGGCATGGGGAGTTTTACTACAACCAACTACTATCACAGCCACAATCGCTGCCGTTGCTAGTATCTTCATGTTTTTTATCATAAATAACGCTCCTGTTATTGAGTATTAGAAATTATACTCATCTTTTATTAATCAAAGTTATTGATGTTTCATCCACTTTTTAAATGGCTGAAGCGAATCGATATAATCCGCTACATCTTCAATCTCATTTTTGGGCAGTGGCAAGGTCGGCATCGCATTGGCGGTGTATCCAAACTCTTTGTACATCTCACTAGGATCTGTCACATAAGCAATAATTTTAGCTTTTTTTCGAGTGTAAGAAACAAGGTTAAAATCTCTTCCATATCCGCCAGTCATATGTGTACTGTGACATTGTGAACAGTTGGCTTGATAAACTGCCTCACCCCTTATGATATCTGCCCAAAGAGAAGAGGCATATAAAATAATACCACTCAGAAAAAGTTTTTTCATCATTAATCCTTTTAATTATTATCAATTTTTAAAATAATACTTAAATCGGATAAAATTTGTCTTAATTAGAAAGTCACGTAAAAATAGAGGTAAAAATTTTTAAGAGACAAAGAGATATTGTTAAGGCTATAACGTGCATGTAGCCCTAAGAACCTAGAAGATGACCATTGTTTATTGTAACTCTTATGTCAATGAATAGACTCGGTAAATTTTTCTATATAAAGAGATTGGCTTGGGAATGCAAAAGATGCCCCGTTGTCATAAACTATGCGCATAAATTCAAGATTGATTCTCTCTTTGACATTCAGATACTCAGCCCAAGCTGTGGATTTTGTGAAAAAATAGCAAAATATCCCAAGGGAACTATCTTGATAATCAGAGAAGTTTATAAGTATGGTATGTTGGTCAATATCTGCATCATTTCGCAGGAGTTCTCGCATCTCTTGCAAGATATTTTTCATCTGTGTGGGCGTAGTCGCATATGTCAGTCCCAGCGTCATCTTAATTCGGCGTTTTTGCATCGCTGACCAGTTTGTGATGGCGACGTTGGCGACAATCCCGTTTGGAATACTCACAAGAGCATCTTCAAATGTTCTGATCTTTGTAGAACGCATTCCTATCTCATCGATAAAGCCTTCGACCTCTGGTGTTTTGACCCAGTCTCCAACTTTAAAGGGAACATCGGCAAAGATCATCAACGCGCCAAAGATATTTTTAGTAGTATCTTGAGCCGCAAGTGCGACAGCCATACCGACAAGCCCAAGTGAAGCGATCAGTCCATTGACGTTGTATCCCCAGATATCCAAAACAAAGATAATCGCGATGATACTGATTGTTATTTTGATAAATTTTTTGGAAAGACTCATAAAGTTTTGAAAAGATTGACTATGCTTTCTAACCCAGAACTCTTTGGAATGTGTATATAAAAAATCGACGATTAAAAATAAAACCCATGTAAGTAGAAATATTCTAAACGATTGCGAACTGCTAACGATTAATTTATTTATTTCATCATCAAAATCAATAGTTGAGAGTGAAATATTAAAACCGACAAAGAGCACTGTCCATTTTATAGGTTTATAGATGGTGTCTATAAAGGGGGTTACCTTTGTTAGCTTGAGTGCTTTAGAGAGTTTGACAAGAAGATATTTAATGAGATATGTAATCTTTTTTCTTAAAAGAAAAAATATAAAAAATGTTAAAACAGAAAAAAGTAGTTTTGAGACTAGGTTTCCAAAAACTTCTTGTGACAAAAAAATAGCAATATGATCAGTCGGAGTGACAAACTTCCAAAATACCTGTTCAGTAAAATGATAGAGTTCTTTACCGAGCCTCATAGTATAAGTTGTATTTTGATCCACGTATTCTCCTTTTAGATAAATGAAATTTTATCGTTAATAGATTACAAAGGAGTTAAATAGAGAATTTCAAAGAGAAGGCTGTTATAATTCTTTTATGATTTATTATGCCTATGAAAATTTTAAAAACGATACATGTAAGCTTATCGATAAGGTAAGAAGTTTTGACCCTGAGGTCATAGTGGCTCTTGCTCGTGGTGGGTTAACACTCGCTCATGCGATGGCTGAGGGATTAAATATAAGAGCGGTCGAGTCTATTCGCACGGAATTATATGATAACGACAAAAAAAGAGACGCCATCTGTATCTATGGAGAGTGCAATCTTTTAAACAAAAAACGTGTTTTAGTTGTCGATGATATCGCAGACAGCGGTGATACACTCGAAGCGGTTATGAAAAAACTCCATGCAGATAATCCTGACACAGAGTTCAAAACAGCGACACTTTTTTATAAAAGAACATCTGTTCACCAGCCTGATTTTACAGTAAATGAAGCACTTGACTGGATAGATTTTTTTTGGGAGAGAGATTTTAAATCTTAAAGAGCTTGGGAAAAGCTCTAAAGATTATCAGTGTGGGATTTTTTTATCATCTCGTAAGCTGAGTTGATCTCCTGAGTTTTTACGGTTGCTTCTTTGAGATAGTTTTCATCTTTGCCTTGAGCTTTGATAATATCTGGATGGTATTCGCGAACCAGTTTTCTATAAGCTTTTTTGATCGTTTCAAGGGAATCGTTTTCATTAATGCCAAGGATTGCGTAAGCATCTTTGAGTGTCGTTTGCGGTGAGTGATTTTTACTGATAGACTCAAACTGATCGAAGATGTGATGATAGATTTGCGGATCGATTTGAAATGCTTCTGCGACAAGGATGAGAATCTGCTCTTCAGATTTACTCACTTCTCCATCTACAAAAGCGAGCTGAATTAAAAATCCCAACATTTGCATCTGTTTTTGCTGATCTCGCAAAATCATTCTGTTGAGTGCGTGCGCGAGAGATTCTATATTATCTGTGATATCTTTTTGCTCACTAAAAATCTGTTTGAAAATATCGCGTGTTTTCTCAGGCTCTGGAAAAACGCGTGAAATATCACTAAACATATTGCCAACAAGTTCCGCTTCAAGCGCATCTACTTTGCCATCAGCCTTTGCGACTTTTGCCACAAGAGCGATAAAAATACCAAGCTCACTGCGCTCTATCGCTTCTTTTGAGACTGAAAAGTTTTTAAACTGTTCCTCATAGTTTGTAGTATATTTTTTATACCCTTTTGAAATATATAAAAATACCCCAATCAATATGATCATAATTAAAAATGTACTCAATTAAACTCTCCTTATTTTTTCTTCTTACATGTAAGGCAATTATAGGCAAATGAAGTTAACATAGTTATAATTTCGGCCATGAAAATAAATATAAATATCGACGAGGGTGTAAAATATATGCTTTTTGCATCCCTTTTATTTGCCGTTATGGGCGCGTTTGCCAAGCTCTCAAGCGAGCACATGAGTTCACTTGAAGTGGTTTTTTTTAGAAATGTATTTGGTGTGCTTATTATTGGTTTTGCTGTTTTAAAATCACCTCTGAAGAGTGTTGGAGGGAAGCCATTTTTACTCTTTTTTAGAGGATTTATGGGGTTTACAGCGCTCTTGGCCTTCTTCTATAATATCGCTCATATCTCTCTTGGCGATGCGATGACTTTTTCAAAAACATCACCTATCTTTACGGCTCTTTTTGCTTGGGCTTTTTTAAGTGAAAAACTTTCAAAAAAAGCTTGGCTCGCTGTTTTTATAGGATTTATTGGAATTGTGATGATTACTCAACCAAGCGGATTAGGGTTTAGTAAATATGATATTTTAGGGATTTTTAGCGGTGTAGGTGCGGCACTTGCGTACACTTCGGTGCGAGAACTCAAAAAATATTATGACACTCGTGCGATAGTTTTATCTTTTATGAGTGTGGGAACTATAGGACCACTTATTTTGCTTTTTATCTCCGCACATGCAAAGTACCCTTTGAGTATAAGCATTCCTGAGCTTGATTTTATGCTCGGAACTTTTGTTATGCCAAGTGGAGTTGTATGGCTTTATGTCCTTGCTATGGGACTTCTGGCGACTTTAGCACAAGTGTATATGACAAAAGCGTACGGAGCGAGTAAGGCAGGAATCATCGGCGCTGTGAGTTATACTAACATTCCGTTTTCTATTGCCGTTGGGCTTTTTTTAGGGGATTCTCTGCCGAGTATCATTACAACGGCTGGAATCATTTTGATTATCAGTGCTGGTATTTTGGTGGCAAAAGAAAAGTAGTTAATTTTACTTGTAACTCATTATGATATAATCTCCTACTTAGTTAAAAGGCAAAAATAATGAAATTATTAGCTGGTCCTTGCGTTATTGAGAGTGAAGAAAATATCTTCAAAATAGCAAAAGCATTAGAAGTTTATCAAAATGATCCAACCATAGATTTTTATTTTAAATCGAGTTTTGACAAGGCAAACCGTACATCTTTAGACAGCTTCCGTGGTCTTGGGATGGATGAGGGACTGCGTATTTTGGAAAAAGTCAAAAACGATTTTGGATACAAAGTGGTCACTGATGTTCATGAGTCGATTCAAGTTTCTGCTGTAGCAGAAGTGGTAGATATGCTTCAAATCCCTGCATTTTTGTGTCGTCAAACTGATTTGCTTGTCGCATGCGCGAAAACGACCAAAGAGGTCAATATCAAAAAAGGGCAGTTTATCAATCCACCCGATATGAAATACTCAGTTGCAAAAGTGCTCAAAACTCGCGGATGTGACGAAGTAAGCTATGAAAATTCCAAAAAACACGGAGTTTATCTGTGTGAAAGAGGAAGCTCTTTTGGCTATGGAAATATCGTCGTCGACATGAGAAGCCTTGTCATCATGAGAGAGTTTGCTCCGACGATTTTTGATGCGACTCACTCTGTTCAAGCTCCAGGTGCGCTTGGTGGAAAAACAGGTGGAGACAGCTCAATGGTGCCTTATCTTTCAAGTGCGGCGGCGGCTGTGGGAGTGGATGGTTTCTTTTTTGAGACTCACTTTGATCCAAGTATCGCGCTTAGTGATGGACCAAATATGATAAAACTAGATGAACTTGAAAAGCTCATCGCAAAAATTAAAAAAATTCAAGCAATATAGGAGAGATTATGCAATTAATCGAAGGTAAATTAAAAGTTACAAATGGTAAAAAAATAGCGATCGTAAGTACAAGATGGAATCACTTCATCGTAGATAGACTCGTTGAAGGTGCAAAAGACGCGTTCGCACGTCACGGCGGAGATGACGGGGATCTAACACATGTACTTCTTCCAGGTGCATATGAGCTTCCGATGGTTATCGATAAACTACTCGCAACTGGCAAATATGATGCAATCTGTGCTTTGGGCGCTGTGATCCGTGGTTCAACCCCGCATTTTGATTATGTTGCGGCTGAAGCGACAAAAGGGATAGCGACGATGAGTTTAAAATACCAAAAACCGGTATCTTTTGGACTTTTAACTACTGATACTATTGAGCAAGCTATCGAGCGTGCGGGAACAAAAGCAGGAAACAAAGGTTTTGAAGCGATGACAACAGTTATAGAGATGTTAGATCTGTTTGAGAGCATAAACTAATGGCTACACGTCACCAAGCCAGAATGGCAGTTGTAAGTTTATTGTATGCGTTTGATCTAGGAAATGGAAATATTGCTGAACATAGCGATGAGATTTTAGAAGAGAAAAAGATCCGTAATAAACAGCGTGATTTTGCGATCACTCTTTTTGATGGTGTTATGGAAAATCTTCCACGCGTTGATGCGGCTATCATCAAACACTTAAAAGACTGGGATTTTGAACGTCTTGGCGCAGTAGAACGTGCGACACTTCGTTTAGGTGCGTATGAGATTCTTTTTAGTGAACTTGATTCTGCAGTTGTTATCAATGAAGCGATCGAAGTGGCGAAGGCATTTGCAACAGAGCAGTCTCCAAAATTTATCAACGGTGTATTGGATTCTATTTCTAAAGATAAAGAAGCATAATAATGCATAAAAGACTCACAAAAGGGGAAGCTCTTAAGCTTATAAAAGAGGCTGATCTCAAAGAGCTAGGACGCATGGCAAGTGCGCGTAAAAAAGAGTTGCATCCAGATGGAATCACAACTTTTGTCATCGATAGAAATATCAACTACACAAACATTTGCTGGGTGGATTGTAAGTTTTGTGCGTTTTATCGTCATGAAAAAGATGCTGATGCGTATGTTCTAACATTTGAAGAGATTGATGCAAAGATTGATGAACTCTTAGAAATAGGGGGAACACAGATCCTTTTTCAAGGTGGCGTGCATCCAAAACTCAAAATCGAATGGTATGAAGATTTGGTCGGGCATATTCATACAAAATATCCGACTATTACGATTCACGGTTTTTCCTCTATCGAGATCGATTTTATCGCAAAAGTTTCTCGCATTAGTGTTGAAGAGGTTTTAGAACGCTTACATGTAAAGGGTTTGGCTTCCATTCCTGGAGCTGGAGCAGAGATACTCAGCGACCGTGTTCGTGATATTATTGCACCCAAAAAAATAGATTCTGAAGTTTGGGTAGATATCCATAGAAAAGCGCATAAACTTGGTATAAAATCAACGGCAACGATGATGTATGGAACGGTTGAAAGTGATGAAGAGATACTAGACCACTTTGAAATGGTTCGTAACCTTCAAGATGAAACAGGCGGTTTTCGTGCGTTTATCATGTGGAGTTTTCAGGGGCAAAACACGGAGCTTTTAAAACTCATTCCTGACATGGAAAAACAAACTCCAAACAGATATCTTCGACTTTTGGCAGTAGCTCGTTTGTTCTTAGATAATGTACCAAATATCCAAAGTTCTTGGGTTACGCAAGGGCCGTACATCGGGCAGATGGCACTAAATTTTGGAGCAAATGATCTTGGCTCTACGATGATGGAAGAAAACGTTGTTAAAAGTGCGGGTGCAGGGTTTAGAATGGCAAAAGATGAGATGATAAATCTTATCCGTGATATCGGCGAGACTCCTGCTGTACGAAATACCGCGTACGAGACATTGGAGATTTTTGCGTAATGAAATATTTTTTGATTTTACTTTTTTTAGGACAGGCAATAATGGCAGCAACAGTGAATTATATTGAAGTAAAAGGGGTAAAAATCCCTTTAATTTTTGAAGAGGAAAAACGCTTACCGATCGTCTCTATGCAGCTTGTATTTAAAAATGCGGGTACTATAACAGATACTCCAAAGACTGAAGGGCTTGCAAAAATAAGCTCAAAAATGATGAATGAGGGAACGATTTCTCTTGGAAGTAACGGTTTTGCGACTCAGCTTGATCAAAAAGCCATTCAGCTTGGTGCGTCTGTAGGAACTGAGACTTTTGTGATAGAGTGTAGTTCTTTAAAAGATCAGTTTGACGAGGGTACACATCTTTTTTCCTCTTTACTCAAAGAGCCAAATATCACGAAGAAAACGCTTAATAAAGTGAAAACAGATATCATCGGAACACTGAGCGCAAAAGAAAATGATTTTGATTTTGTAGCAGATAATGCTTTAAAATCGATCCTTTTTGAGGGAACTCCTTTAGCATTACCAGATCTTGGAACAGTGGCGAGCGTGAAAAAAATTAAGCTTACAGAGGTGCAGGCATTTTTAAAACAGCATCTTATTTTATCCAATATGATCATCGTTATGGGTGGTGATATTACACTCGAAGAAGCGAAGAAAAAAGCTGTAATGCTTGCTTCAAATCTTGAAGTTGGTAAAGCGACATCTGTAAAACATTATCCAACTTCTGGGGCACAAAAAGAGAAGATCCTGAAACGTGAGACGCAACAAGCGTATCTTTATTTTGGTTCACCATACAACCTCACCGCCGCTGATAAAGAAAACTACAAAGCGAGAGTTGCAACATATATCCTTGGAACTGGCGGCTTTGGAAGTAGACTTATGGAAGAGGTCAGGGTGAAAAAAGGGCTGGCATATTCTGCGTATGCTCGTGTTTCTATCAGTAAATCAAGTTCATATATGACTGGGTATCTTCAAACAAAACTAGAGTCTTTGGGTGATGCAAAAGCAACGGTTAAAAGTGTTTTTGAAGATTTTGTAGAAGATGGTGTGACGCAAGATGAACTCGATCAAACGAAGAAATTTTTACTTGGAAGTGAGCCGCTTCGCGTTGAGACTCTTTCTCAGCGTCTTTCTCGCACATTTATGGAATTTTACAAAGGGGAAGAGCTTGGACATTCAGAGAAAGAATTAGAGTTGATAAAAAATCTCAAACTCTCAGATTTGAATGACTATATCAAAAAACACAAAGAGATTCTTTCTCTTTCTTATGCGGTTGTTACAAAATAGTATTGCAATTTGCAATATAAATTTTGACTCTTTAAAACTCATAGTAGTATTGTGAGACTAAGGGGTTAAGATGAGATTAGATAAAGAGGATGAGGCTAGATCTAAAAAGCTCGGCATCTCGTCTGTGCTTGATCTGGCTCTTTTAGTACCTCACTCTTATGAAAACCTTTCTCTTGAAAAAACTTTACATGTAGGCATCGCTCAGCTTGTTGATGCCACCGTAAACTCCGTGGTACGCACTCCAAATTCAGTTAAAATCATTCTTTACTCTCATAACTTTTCTCATACACTTGAAGCTGTTTTTTTTAAACCAAAACCCTACATGTTGCATCAGTTTATTGTCGGTGAGCGTTACTATCTTTATGGCGTTATTAACTGTAGTGGCGGGCACTGTACGCTTTCTCAGCCTAAAAAAGTGACAAATGTCGGAGGTATCATCCCAAAGTATAAAACATCGCTTCGAAACGATACGATGATCCGTTTTATGCAAAAGCATTTGACACCTGAAAACCTTGTATCAGAGGGTTTAAAAGAGGAGATTATCGAAAAGATACTTGCTGTGCATTTTCCAAAAGAACAGATGCCCATAGAGCAAAAAATAGGTTTTAGACCTGAGTTTGTAGAAACCTTTAAATATCTAGAACTTTACAATAATATGCGTCAACTCGCTACAAAAAGAAGATATTTTCAAAGCCGAGAAAAGCTGACTTCTAAGTATGAAATGTGGCAAAAAACTTTGCCCTTTGAGCTTACATGTAAGCAACTTGAAACGATAGAAGATATCAAAAAAGATTTTGCAAAAGATGTAGCGACAAAACGGATGATCGTCGGAGATGTGGGTTGTGGCAAGACGATGGTGATGCTCGCTTCAGTGATGATGGCTCGTCCATATAGAGCTGTTTTAATGGCGCCAACAACGCTTTTGGCAAATCAGCTTTACGAAGAGGCTTTGAAGTTTTTGCCAAAACTAAAAACTGTGTTAGTGACCAACAAAACAGCGAAAATAGACTTAGGCGAGTATGATTTTATCATCGGTACTCACGCTTTGCTTTATAGAGAACTTCCAGAGATTGCACTTGTGATGATAGATGAACAGCACCGTTTTGGTACAGCGCAGAGAAATCTACTAGATAAACTTGTAAGCAGTGGTGAAAAAAGAGCACATTTTTTACAGTTTAGCGCGACACCCATTCCAAGAACTCAAGCGATGATACAAACAGCGCACATCGATGTTAGCCTTATCACAACAACTCCATTTAAAAAAGATATCACAAGTCAGGTAATTCATAAAGAAGATTTTGTAAATTTACTAGAGCATATAAAAGAGGAGATAGCACAAAATCATCAAGTACTTTTAGTTTATCCGCTTGTAGAGGAAAGCGAAGCATTTATGTACCAAAGTATCAGCGAAGCGAGAAGTTTCTGGGAAAAGAAATTTGCAAATGTCTATGTCACACACGGAAAAGATAAAGAGAAAGAGAAAGTGCTTCTTGATTTTCGAGAAAATGGAGATATCCTTATTGCCACAACGGTGGTAGAAGTCGGTATCTCTTTGCCAAGACTTTCTACTGTTGTGATCGTCGGAGCTGAGAGGCTAGGGCTTTCGACATTACATCAGCTCCGCGGACGTGTAAGCCGCACTGGTCTAAAAGGGTATAGCTATCTTTTTACCTATCAGAAAAAGTCTGAACGCTTAGAACAGTTTTGCAATACACAAAGTGGATTTGATATCGCAGAACTCGATCTCAAATTTCGTAAAAGCGGTGATTTGCTCAAGGGTGTAAATCAAAGCGGTTCAGAGTATAAATGGATAGATCTGAGTGAAGATGCTGAAATAGTTAAAGAGGTTAAAAGAGATTTGGGGATTTAAAATAATTTCAGAACTAGGAAGGTTTACATGTAAGAAAAACTCTTACATGTAAAGTACCATTTGGGTATAAAACTATTAATAAAGACCGAAACGTCCATCATTTCTTTTGTAGAGGACACGAGTTTTACCTTCGTGATCTAAAAAGATTGAAAACATTTTGCCACTCTCTTTAAGTTCTTCTAATACATCAGCAACTTCACGAGGTTTATAGAGTTCAAGTTCTACTGGTACGATCTCGTCTTCTTCTTTGTCCGCTGCTTCATGTATATCGATATGACCGTTTGATAGAGCTTTAACTTCATTTATACCGACTTTATGATGATCTACATCACGGTCATGCATACGGCGAAGCGCTTTTTGAGCGCGGTCTATAGCAATGTCGATGGCAGCGTAAAGATCAGTTTCGTTTTGTTTGATGACGACAGAATTTTTAGAAGCAAGGTTGATGGTAAATTCTACGCTTACGCCGGTTTTACCTTTACGCTCGTTTGCAGATGCGACAGCACACACAGAGATGATGTCTAAATGAAATTTTTTTAGTGTTTCTATGGAGCTGTTTAGGTGTTGTTTGATCGGGTCTGTAAGTTCTACATGACGCCCTACAAGTGATATATTCATAGTTAAATCCTTTAGTTGAAAGTACTATGATTATATCATTAAAAATATTAACTCAGTTATAATTTTTGTATTGTGCGTCTGAAATATCGTATAGGCTCTGTGGAAGTGTTCGGATTACTTGTAACTGTAATGTCTAAAAGGACTGTTCCATTTGATTCTGGAGTTGTGAGATTTGCAGCATTTATATACTCTAATGTATGATCAGAGCAGTTAAAACCAATATATTTTATACCTACATGTATATCAAATATTTTGTCGGCTCCATTAGTTGGATAAGTTGCATTTACTTCCCCTAGACAATTAAGAGATGCACCAATGCCTCTGTCATGCCCAGAAATAGCCAGTAAAGTATATTCAGCCGCGCTTTGAGCCAACAACACAGCCTGCTCTCGTAGATAAAGATCAGTTGTCTGCTTCGTTGTTTGTGACGTAAGCGTCAGGGTTAATGCCATAATAGTTGTCAAAACTACAATGAGGATGATCGCCATGATCATAGCAAAACCACTTCGTTTTGAGGAAGTTAGAAAATTGTTTTTTCTTTGCATATGCTATATCCTCCATCGCTTGATATATTGCCATCTTTGACACAAAGTTGAACTTTTATGAGATCGCCGACTGCTTTATACTGGAAAGTGTCGACATCTTGCATTATGACGGCATGGCTAGTATTGGCATCACTCCATTTTTCACCTAACCATGGACGGTAATTGTAGTATAAAGTTAGGTTCCCATCACTATCATTGTTTTGCATACTTTTTGTCTGCTGTAGCCTTTGCATCTTTTCAGATTCTATTGAAGCCCGTATGGCTTGAATCTGTTGTTTGATATTGGCTTCAGCCGCTTCATTTTGAGTGGCTGCAAATTTAGGCAACGCGATAGAGGTTAAAATACCAATAACCACAACCACGAAGATAAGTTCTACCATAGTAAAAGCTTTTTTAGTTAGATTTTTCACTTTGCCAACCTTTTACAGATTATACCAGCAGGGGTATTATCAACAGTACATGTAAAGCTTCCATTGACAGGATTATAAGTAAAAACAATATCTTGATTATCAGCTTTTACCGTATAAATATTGTTTACATCTTCTCTCCATTGCCCGTTATTGGTTCGACTTCTGAGAGGAGTAGGAAGTACTGTCCCAAAGAGAGAGAGACTTCCTGCTCCACCATCAAGCGCGGTTGCATATGGAGTATTACTTGAGGTGGGCGCTCCGTTCCAGACCAGTGCATAAGCAGTCCATGCGAGTTGATAATATTCATAGATATCAATTCCGCTAAATGAACTCACTGCCGGTGTAATGTTAGATCCAGCCGCATTGATTCGATGCATTGTAAGAGTTTGATCTGTTATAGAATTTCCATCCCATCCAAAACCATTAATATCTGAATTCCCACCTATAAAAAAGATGGCACTTTGAGCAATGCCAGCCACGCCATTGGAAAGTGTAGAGATTGTATTGTTTGCATCAGTTGCATTAGTCATTGGTGAAAGAATCGTATTTGGAGGTGTACTTCCTGCTAGATCTATAAATCCACTCCAAGTCGGAATATTCATAGTTCCATTCCAGTTACCACGCAACCCATCAATGTCATATCCAACCCATTCTAATATAGTTTCTTTGGTATTATTTTGTGCATTGGCAAGTGCTCTATAGTTAGTTACAGAATTATTATTATCATTATCTCTAACAATTATAGATGACTTTATACGATACTGCAAACGATTAGTAATTTGCTCTAGTGCCGTCTCAGTTTGAGTTTGGAGTTTGTTCTGTACGACAGAAAAGGTATATCCATTATATGCTTGTATGAGAAACTCAACACCAAACTTTGCGATGATACCGATGACCACGATAACAAATATAAGTTCTATCATAGTAAATGCTTTACGACGACGCATTAAAATCTCCTTTTTGCAAAGTCAAATTCGCCGATGTTTGCGCTGTATGATCTTAGAAGGGTCAAGGGATTTCCATTTTTGTCTTTGATTGTAACTGTTATAAGTTTCATATTTGAGGCACCTGGTGAAATTATTGAGAAATTAAACGCGTTACTAGAACCTGTTGTTGTACTTGCATCAGAAATATAACTCACGTCTACATCCATCGTATAATCAGTTTTATATCCACCTGCGGACCCTCCGGCGAAATCAAAATGTCTTCCACTCTCATTTCTATCATCAATAGCATCAATAGAAGAGTTGTCATCCACATTTATCGCCGAGACATTTGCATCTGCTGAGGTGTAGTAATGAAACCTTCTATGATTGTCTTGAAGTATATGCCCGACTCTATAACTGCTATTTACATCAAGGGTGCCGTTAGCATCTCTTCTGTTATAGGGGTAGGATAAGTTTGCATCATAACCTGCTATATTTACTACTTTCCCATAAGTATTAGGATTAGCACTATCAACCGAGTGTTCATCCCAAGGATAGCTGAGGACTTGCATCATTTTTGCAGATGAAGCAAAAAGTGCTTCTTGGACCACATTGCCTTCAACTGCATCTTGATTTGTTTTCATCATCATAGGCATAGAGATGACAACGATAGCAATAATAACAATAGCAAAGATCAGTTCTATCATTGTAAAAGCTGTACGTCTCACCAGAGAATCCTTTTACTTGTAGTTGGTTTCGCGTCTGAATCCGTAGTCGTATTCGTACCTTTCACCCCCGTCCAGTTAACAGCGGAGTTATAAAACTCAACTTCAAATTCATTGGCGGTTGCGCTACTGTCATACGGATTGTAGATAAGCCAACCTGATGGAGTATCTTGCATAGTGGTTTTGTATGGAAAACCTTTTAAATTTTTATAATGTAGTGTCGCCCTTGAAGTACCATTAAGACTTGATAGAGGTAGCGGTGAAGCAGTCGTATTAAGTTCAACATTATTTGTAAGATTTTTTTCTATTACTGAGACAATATTACCATCAGATAGCGTATTGTGATCTCTATTGAGATACCAACCAACAGAATCACTATCACCCATAATAAGTGGGTAACCTGGTAAAAGATTTTTAGTTCCATTTGCATCACAGTAAACTTCGTAATAGATTGAAGCATTTCCATCCGCTGAAGTAAATCTATATCTCGGAGCATGCGTTCTACCAGAATAGTGTTGTACTGTAATATTAAGGTCGTTATTGGTAGCACTATATGCTGAAGCTAAATTCCCTGTTGTAGCCATTCTAGTAAGGTTCGCATCAAATGCACAGTTGGCAGAAGGACTTTGACATTGAACGATATAATTATGAAATGTAATCGTTTCAGGGTTTTCAGGCTTACTGACATTTCTGTCAAAGTTTAAATGAAGTATTGTATTAAGGCCACCTGACATATCTTTATAGAAGTGAGAAGTAGCAAGCGAAATAGGATTCGTTGTATTATTTAAATCATTTAGAATATTACTTTTAAGTACATTTGTAGAATTAAAATCTTGATATTTGGAACGGTAGACTAAAGTAAGGTTGCTGTAATTCGTTCTACTTACATTTAAATCGATCGGTTGTGCATAACAGTTATCGACAAAGTTTGATAGCAATGTATGATCATACCCTTCAGGACGTATAGTACCTGCGATATGTACGGACATGTTTTCATCAGCCGTAACATTGATATCTGACATATAAACAAATGAATTATTTGTATCTTTTATAAGAGGACTGAAGTTAACACCTTTTGACACAACTATATTTGATACATTAAAATCATAAGGATAAAATGACACGTTATAGTCTTTATATGTTCTTCCTCCCCCGTCACTTCCATGGTTTGTGTTGATGATACATCCATTTTGTCCGTTAACATTAGTTGTTATACTAGAATTTGCAATACAATCAATCCCTGATAAAAATCCACCTGTACCAGTAATATGATGTGAAAGATTCTGTGAGTCAACTGCTGTCCAAGTGTTATCTTGAATAGCAAGTATATATTCTCCTACTTGTGAGTTTTTATCCTCTTTATTTGCCATAACACCATTTGCAACATAAAAGATGAGATTTTTATCTGTCGTATCATTACAACCTGTTTTAGGCGTTACAGGACTCCATATTAATGAAGCGCTATAGTCTAAACTTCCGTTAAAATACCTTGTGTATCCAGGGACTAACAGCAAGGAATCATGTCCTGTTGCAGCAATATCATAGCGATAATTATATCCTCCTGCCAACTGTAGTCTAGAATTAGGCGTTGTATAGTCAGGCGTATAATGATCTTTGTAGGTAATATCTATTTTTGTTGTGTTTTTAAGATTTCCAGGATCAGTATTGATATTATATACTGGGAGCGAATTATTAACATCATAGAGCCTAACATCGTATGATTCAGGGCGAACTGAAAAATTATCTCTTGAACACAATGGCTTTGCGTAGTTATCTTTGATACATTGGAAACATGTTGCTGATGTTGCACTGGTACAACTTGAGATACAAGCAGGAAAACGTGTACTAGTGTAAAGATTACTACTGATACTAGTGATGGTTTTACCATTATCACTTGTTGCTGCTGTCCAATTTTGTATAAGAGTATTGTTATTCTCTGTAAAGTACCATACTCGAAAAGCTCCATTTTTCACAGCAAAGTTATAGTAGTCACTTGTTTGTGTTGGTACACTAGTTTGGTAGTTACTTGGAGAGAATGTAATCGGAACAGCGATGGGTGCTGTCAATCTAGAGTCAGGATTTGCACAAGATGCATTAATATCTCCAAAAGAATCAATATCCATCATCTCAACCAAAACAGTGGTATTTATATCTGAAGTAGGAGCTTGATTGTCTCCAGTGGTCACAGAAGAGTCAAAGATGACATCCACGTTGAAAGGTTTGCGTGAAACTTGAGTAAATAAGTTATTGGTTTTTAAGCCTCTTTGTACAACATTAAAGCTTCCAAAAGTAGGCTGATAAGATGTACTTTGAGGACATAATGGAACATTAGGGCCACCAAGGGCATAATCTGGATATTCTATTTTATTACCATTAGCAACAATATAATATTTTAGACTCAGTCCTAAAGATTGATTGACATCAACGATACCATTAATTCCCGTTGGTGTAAGTGTGTACTTCGTAAATACATAGTCATGAGCATCTAAAGAGCCATTACCTTTTCGTATATCATGACCATTGGTACATCCATTATTGGATACTGAGTTATCACCATTTTTATCGTAAGTACATAGTGGTGTAGAGAGAGTTGGTGCCCCTCTATCTAGAAGAGCAGATCCATTCACATTTGAAGTGTAGATATCTCCAGATTGAGTAAATACGGAATCGTTGATATCAGATTTTATAGCGATTCCCTGAGCAGCTAAATCCGCCTCATTGTTTCTTACATAGACAGTTATATCGATATTAGAAGATGAGATCAGCGAATCAAGTTGCGCAAGAGGATAAGTAGAACGATTTACTGGTAAGTATTGACCATCTTGTTTGATCGAGTAGTCATAACATAATTGAGGAAGATAAAGCTGTGTAGAAAAGACAATTACTGAGGGGAAATAGGTGTCTTGAGTAGAGGTAAATTGAAAATTAGCCCCAGTTTCTTTTGTACCTATAATGCCTAAGGCACCGCTGGTAGTACCTGTATCATATTTTTGAATATCGATACCATTGTTATTGCTAAGGCTTGGATTTCTTACTGCAGGGACATCGATTCTTGAATTGAAAGCATTGCTACCAGCCAGATCTACAAGGGTTGTATTATAAGTTGCACCTGCCATTTTAAGATGATCGCCCGTGATATACTTATCTCCCTCTCCAGCAAATAAGTAGGTCTTAGAATCGACAGTACCACTCTTAGGTGTCAAAAAACCGCTGACTGCTACATTGATATCTCCAGTAGAACTGGTAATTTGCTTATACCCATCAAATACAGTGATATTTCTAGCCTTAGTTTCGTTAGGATCTGCATAGACGACGACTAATATCCACGCACCATATGTTCCAAGACCATCAGAAGGGTTTTTGCTATTTGTTGCGCCTGTTTCTGTATAAAAGCTTGAAGGATTGATAGAATAAATTCCACTACCATCTACTATACTGGATACGTCAGCACCTGCAGAATATATGCGAACCCAGTTATTTGAACTTGTAGAATCAAGATCGATAAAATCTGCTGTCAAAGAAGTATAAGTTCCAGTTGTTCCTTTTCTCATTTCTATGGTTTTTGCAGATGCTATGGATGTTGTATCCCAAGCAGTGTTGCTTGATGTAGCCGCTTTACGTCCTTGCCAATAGAGACGCGCATATTGTATCGTCGCACCTGTAGGAATTGTTAGGGTAGAAGAAGATTGAGGAGCCTTTTCTAGATCTGTAGCATCATTGCTGTTGCTATTTGTAGGTTCTATACATGCCCCGCTACTATTTAAAATACATAGAACTGTATTCCCTATAACTTGAACATCTCCAAAGAGATTATATTGAGTTCTTTGTGCAAAATCTCGCCCACCTGTTGTTGGTACAAGCGGTGCTTGGACAACAGTAATGGTCATCTGGTTACTATTGCTTCCCTCAACACTACTCGCAGTGACAGTAGGTGTATAGACTTGACCTACAGGAGTCATTGCTCCACTGCTAGCTACAGTAATAACGCCAGAATTGCTGATAGCAAAAGTAGAATCATTTATGGAAAAGTTTGTTGCTGGGCCTCCGCCAGTACTGACGGTTCCTATGATAGTTCCCACTCCAGATCCACTTGCTACACTGAATGTTTGCCCGGTTGTAATCGTTGGTCCAGCGACATCAATCAAATTAATTGTCATAAGTGCATGGTTCCAACCAACGCTATTAGACGCATTAACATCCAATGTATATGAATGTGATGCCTCATAATTTAAAACTTGACCTGATTTAACTGTTATTGCGCCCGTTGTACTATCGATTTGAAGAATTGAATCTCCCGTTCCGCCAGAAATAACCGAATATGATGTTGCATCAGTTGCAGTCACAGTCCCCACACTGATAGAATTTTCTTGGATGTTAAAAGTTTGAGGAGTAATTACGGGAGCAGTAGGTGCAGGAGTGAAAGTGACGGTAAGAGTATAATTTTTATTATTACTACCGGAAGATCTAAATACAACCACATTAAAGTTTAAGTCACTTGATGTCAATGTTAGCGTTTGGCTTGCATTTCCATTGGATGTACTTGGACATTGGGAAGTGCTGGCATTAAGTACCATATTATTATTTGTGGTGGTGCTGATATTGACAGAACCAGGACCACTAACTGTAAAATAATAATAATCACCTGATGAATTCGTTGATGCACCGCTAGAAGTATATGTTGTATTAGTTGCGGTTAGACTGACATTGGTTGTGCCAGAACAATTATTTGCTCCCCACCCAGACACACCAAAAATTAGGGCTCAACAATTTTTTAATCTTTACCTTTTCTAATTATACTCTCAACCTAGCTTTACAAAAGGTTAACTTTTTAAGTTATAAAGTTTTGTGATATCGTCAAAATTGAGATTTATGAGCCTTTTGCAAATCTCCAACTTCATTCTCTAATTTAAGGTTTTTGGAAGTTTGAAAAAAGCTCATAAAAGTCGAGTTTCTCGATGTTTTAGGTAAAATTTCTTTACGACAAAAAACCACCTAAACAGAAGAAACTCTA
>CAISHH010000006.1 GCA_903885085.1 uncultured Campylobacterales bacterium | reverse complement strand
CTGCAAAGGGCGTTCCTCCGAAGAATATGTTGGTGAACGTGCACGAATATATTTTGATATATCAGAGTTCTCATAGATTTTCATTTGTTGGTGAGCCAAGAAGCGTCGATGGATTTAGTAACCCAGACGATGATCCTCGTGGATTGTGGAGGAACACTAATATAAAAAGCACAACAAAAAGTAAGTCCCAAGCGTTTTCTATTTCTGACCCAGAAAGTGGAAATATATTCACGGACGCCTGGGCTTATAGTGAGAAAGAGCTTCAGCGTCTTATAGGTGAAAAGTATTTGATTTTTCCAAAGAGCAAAAGTGGACAAGTTCGGAAAAAAGAGTTTTATAGCGAGTTCAAGAATGCCAATATCCCTATAAAATCATCGTGGGGACTTTTTGATAACCAAAAAAATACAGAGATGCTAAAAAGGCTTCTTGGCGATATTGTTTTTTTGAACCCGAAACCGATGGATTTATTGGTCTACCTACTAAAGAGCGTGACCAATGAAAACTCGATCATCCTTGATTTTTTTGCTGGTTCTGGAACAACTTTGCATTCTACAATGAAAATAAATGGTGAGGAAAAAAATGGAAACCGCCAGTGTATTCTTGTCACGAACAATGAAGGGAAAATAATGGACGAAGTTTGTTATCCAAGGATAAAGAAAGTGATTTCAGGATATGAGGGTCAAGAAGGCTTGGGTGGTTCTATAAAATACTACCAAACGGAGTTCGTTGGAAAGAACAATATCCTTTCTGCTGATGATCAAGATAAGGTAGAGCTAGCTCATCACGCTGGCGAGCTTTTAGCTCTCGCAGAGAATACCTTAGACCAAGTTGAGAAAAATGATCACTTTCAGATATTCGAGAATAAAGAGCAATATACTGCCGTCTATTTTCAAGAGCAATTTGAGAAGTTTTCGGATTTTGTTGATGCGGTGCTCTCTCTGAAGAAGCCTGTTTCGGTATATGTCTTCAGTTGGGAAAAGGAAGCCTTTGTTGAAGAGTTTGAAGATAGTAGGGATATTATGATCAAAACTATCCCACAACCAATCCTTGAGATCTATAAACAAATATACAATCTTTCTACAGGACTATGAGCACATTCAATCCACTCCGCTTTCAAGATAAAGCAATCAATATACTCTTAGAAACATTCGTTCACCTTTGGAAGAATAAGGAACGACAGCTCCCGCTTGTTTTCAAAGCACCTACAGGAAGCGGAAAAACATTTATGACGGCACATTTTGTGCGAGGATTGAACCACTTGCCTCAATGGAATGCTGACAGAGCGTTTATTTGGATCACATTTAGTGATGAGCTTGCAATGCAAAGTAAGGAGAAGTTTCAAGAGTATTTCTATAATACTCTTGAGAATGGTCTTCTGGCTGTAAGCGACATAAACCGAGGAAAACTTCAGTCTAATGACATTCTCTTTTTGAACTGGCAAAAAGTTGTTGCCCGAAACGCCGAAAGCCGTGTATTGCGTCGTCCCGAAGATGAAGAAATGTCCAAGGAAGCAGGGAAATACTTTGAAGATGTGATCGAGGCGACAAAAAGCGATGGACGAGAGATTGTTCTTATCATTGATGAGGCTCACAAAAATAAGTCAACTGAGCTTGCTAGAAACATCATTGATCTTATCGATCCAAAAGTTGATTTTCATATAACCGCTACTCCAAAGGATGAGGATGAACTTTTGGCGAGACGATATCAAAGTTTCATAGAAATTGATCGTGAGGAGGTTGTTGGAGAGGGACTTATCAAAGAAAAGATAGCTGTGCAAACTACAGAGGATTTGCTCAAGCACAAAGGAGAAGATTTTGATGCCGTATTGCTTGAACTTGGAATGCAGAAAAGAGAGGAGTTGAAGGCAGAGCTTTCAGCACTAAGAAAAAAGATCAATCCTCTAATGCTTATTCAGCTTCCAAATGATGATAACGAGCGAGTATCTTTGGGAGAACAAACCAAAGAAGAAGTAGTAACGCAATTTCTGAGATCGAAAGGCATTCCTGATATAAAGATAGCAAAGTGGTTTGATGGGAAGAAAGAACACCTGGATTACATCGAAGCCAATGAGAGTGATGTGGATTTTATGCTTTTCAAACAAGCGGCTGGAACGGGCTGGGATTGTCCGAGAGCATCTGTTCTTGT
>CAISHH010000005.1 GCA_903885085.1 uncultured Campylobacterales bacterium | reverse complement strand
GGCGCCACAATGAGTTTCACAACGATAAAGTTGGCTTCTGGGGTTTTTTTGAGTGTATCAACGACCAGAAAGTTGCCGTTTCAAGAAGAGTTTGATGCCGTTTTTTCAAATGCTGTACTTCATTGGGTTAAAGAGAGTAAAGATGCAGTAAATAATATTTATAACTCATTAAAACCAAAGGGAAGATTTGTCGCGGAATTTGGAGGAAAAGGAAATATAAAAACTGTAGTTGATGCTATGGAGGAAGTGTTTAATACTCATCCAGAGTTTGGAAAATTTGAGAATCCTTGGTATTTTCCAAGCGATGTAGAGTACAAAGCGCTTTTGGAGTCTTACGGTTTTAGAGTAGAATATATAGAGTTGATACCAAGACCTACGCCTGTGGACGACATAGCTAACTGGCTTGATCTTTTTGCAAATGGGATAGTCTCGCATTTAAATGCTCAAGAGATCGCAATATTTCAAGAAGAAGTACGTTTACATGTAAGCAAAAAATTGTATGATAACAACAGTGGCTGGCATGTAGATTATGTGCGTTTGAGAGTCAAAGCTATAAAGGAGTAAGTATGGAAACTGTATTTATCATCGATTATATAGCGCTTGGTATCTTAGTCGGGTTTATGGCAGGGCTTTTGGGTGTTGGCGGTGGTGGTATCATGGTTCCAATATTTGCAATGCTGTTTGTGATGCAGAAAATGCCAGCAGATGAAGTGATGCATTTAGCGCTTGGGACCTCCATGGCAACAATCATATTTACCTCTTTTTCAAGCATGAGAGCGCATCATAAAAAAGGGAATATCGAGGTTTCAATGGCTCTAAAAATTGCTATTGGTGTTATCATCGGTACATTTTTGGCTACATTTTTGGCTTCATACCTCAAAGGTGTCTATTTGGCACTTTTTTTCAGTGCATTTATGAGTTTTGTGGCATATAAGATGTTTCAAAAAACGCACTATTACTATAATCCAAAGCCTCATGAAGTGCTAGGAAATATTCTTAGCGGAACTTTGATAGGCGCAATCTCCGCACTTGTATCCATAGGTGGAGGTTCACTTAGCGTGCCTTACTTAATGCACCAGAACTTTGATATCAAACGCGCCATAGGAACTTCTGCGGCGATCGGGTTTCCAATAGCGATCTCGGGGACTCTTGGCTATCTTGTTAATGGATGGACACATACTGACTGGAACCATTTTATAATCGGATACATTTATATACCTGCTGTTGTTTTAGTTGCGATTAGCAGTGCATTTACAGCACCTCTTGGAGTGAAATACGCAACGAAACTTCCAGTCGATACTCTTAAAAAAATATTTGGAGTGTTATCGGTCATCTTGAGTGTAAAGATGCTCTTATCTGTTTTGTAAAAACTATCTACTTTGCAGACTCCTACACACTTGAGCCATACGTTTAAGCCCTTCACTCACCTGCTCTTTTGTCGAGTAGGTGTAGTTAAAACGTATCTCATCGCTATAAAATAATTTCTTTTTTCTTCGATACGTAGATGTATAGTGAAAAAGAGTTATTCTTGAATAAGAAAATTACAGTTAGTAAACCCGTACCCCGAGCCGTACCCTTGTGAAAACTTAAACGTTTTTGTATTTTATATAATTCTTTGAAGATTCGTTATTTGTGGAGTTTGGAGGTGGTGGGTTCTCAGGGACTCGAACCCTGGACCGCCCGGTTATGAGCCGGGAGCTCTAACCAGCTGAGCTAAAAACCCTCCATGCAAACATGTCAGACACGTTTGAGGCTGAAATTATACTTGATATTTATTAAATAAAATTGAAAGCGTGTGAATTTACACAAAACTCTTTGTACCACGCCCATCATAGGAGTCTTTGAACCTAAAAGCTATCAAATTTTCCATAACAGCAAAGAGAATAATAAAGTTTAAAAAACTACTTCCACCATAACTAAACATGGGCAGTGGAACCCCAACAACAGGGGCTAATCCCATTGTCATAGCAATATTTACACTCATATAGACAAATACCATCAAACCAATGGCCGATGCAACAACTTTTATATAATAATCATTATGATAGATACTTAAAGTAACAAGATGCAAGATTAAAATTACATAAATAGTGATCAAAAACAGAGCTCCTAAAAAGCCTGTTCTCTCAACCACATAAGCAAAAATAAAATCACTTGTTGCAATAGGCAAGAATTTCATCTGCGTCTGAGTAGCATCATCTTTATGTTTTCCAGTCCAACCACCGGAGCCTATTGCAATGATGGACTGCTGAACGTGATAAGATGGTTTTTCACCCACAAAGTCCAAAAGTCTCTGCTTTTGATAATCATGCAAGACTTGAGTATATGCCAAAGGAAATACTACAAGCATAGCCACCAGCATGCTCGCCCAGATCTTCCAATACACTCCAACAAGAAATAAAACGCCATAACCGATCAATACTAGCACAAGAGCCGTACCGAGATCGGGTTCTTTCACAATCAAGACAAACGGAAGCATAATATACATCGATATCTTTAAAAAATCTTTGATTCTATAGCCATCTGGCGGGGGTGGAGATCTACTGATAAGATATGCAAGCATCAAGATGAGTGCGGGTTTAACAAATTCTGAGGGTTGGATTGTTGCATTTATAAGAGGAATATCGATCCAGCGTTTTGCACCAAGACGGGAGTGACCAATAAATTCAACTCCGAGAAGTAAAATAATATTGATCCAGTAAATAAGAGGAATGAGCCAGTTCATGCGTCTTATAGGAAGAAAAAATACTCCTATAAAAGCAAGAAAGGAGAAAAAAACATAAGCT
>CAISHH010000004.1 GCA_903885085.1 uncultured Campylobacterales bacterium | reverse complement strand
CCCTAAAGGAGCAAAACTGTTACCGTTGGTATCATAAAAAGGTGGAATTAAAAAACTTGATTTACTGGTCTTGAAAAAAGGGTTCATTATATTGAATCTGCTAAATAGATTTCTATGGCTATAACGCCCAATATAAGAGTTATCGTTGCTACGATAAGTTTGACTACAAAAGGCCTTTGAGTTGAAAGATTATAATTAATCCACCAGCTGAGTACCCCCGGTATCATGGCGACAAATCCCATAACAGTTGCAATAAACAATGCATAAAACACAATAAGGGCATATATCTCTTTAAAAGTACTCAAAAACGCTATATCAAATCCTGCAGCAAAAAGATGCAGTGCAATGGGAAAGTGTATGGTCATTGGGTGAGGATGGTATTTTTTATAGAAGACTCTTAGGTGTGTTTTACGATCTTGCGGGGGAGGGGGTTCTATTTTTGTAGTAGATTCTTCATTTTCCAGAGTCGCCATGACAGGAAACTCTTTAAAGACTTCATCTCCATGGGGCGCGCCGGCGAGTGCAGAGGTAAGATCTACTCCCGCACTGTGTATTCCTTGATGTTCTCCTGCTTGCCACAAAGAGCTTTGTGTCACATCATACACTATACTTTTGTATGCAATATAAGCTCTGGCACCATTTTTACCATCATACGACTTCAGTTCACTTACGGTCATCATAATGTCCTTGAAAAAGTTATTAGATCATTATGAGGGCGTACGCTCATTTTCCTGCATAACATCAACATAGTCACACACTTCATTATCTTCATTGCAAACTTGTGCATATCCTGTAAGCGGGTCATTTTCTATAGCGGCAAGATTATCTGAGACAAACTGCCAGTTTATGAGTTTCCACCAATTTTCAAGATAATCAGCTCTGCCGTTACGATAGTCTATGTAATATGCATGTTCCCAGACATCACATGTAAGCAAAGGTACAAGTTCATGGCGCAATGGATTGTCCGCATTTGAAAACTCTGCAATAGAGAGATCTCCTTCTTTTGTTAAGACAAGCCAAACCCATCCAGAGCCAAAAAGAGCTGCAGCCTTTGCTAAAAACAATTTTTTAAAATCATCTTCTGAACCAAAAGCCTTGATGATCATATCTGAAAGTTCCACGGAACAAGAGGTGGCATTTTTTGATAGTCCATGCCAGTAAAAATCGTGGTTGTACACTTGAGCGGCATTATTGAAAATTGCACCCCCAGCGTATTTGATGATATATTCTAAAGGTTTATCCGCATAATCGCCACCTTCGATAAGGGCATTTAGCTTGTTAACATAAGCAGCGTGGTGTTTACCGTGATGGTAAGTTATCGTTTCAGAGGAAATATATGGTTCTAATGCTGTCTTTTCAAAAGGCAGCGACATTAGTTCAAACTTCATTTTACACTCCTTAATATATAAGTTTCGGTTATCATCGTAACAGAAAAAAAATAACAATTTGCAAAAAATATTGAACTAGTTCCTGAGATTAGTTTCGTTGACCATGTTGGAAGTTATTTTTATCATCAGAATTACTATTTCCATCATCAGATTTACGATCATTATTTCTGACATTTTTGTCATCAGGCTTACGATCACTGGTTCTGAGGATTTTTTCATCTGGCTTGCGGTCATTGTTTTTGAGAGTTCTATCATCAGGCTTTTGATCTCTAATAGTTTTCTCATCTGGTTTACGATCAACGTTTCTGATAATTTTATCGTCAGGCTTACGATCAACGTTTCTGATAATTTTATCGTCAGGCTTACGATCAACGTTTCTGATAATTTTATCGTCAGGCTTACGATCATTGGTTCTGAGGATTTTTTCATCTGGCTTACGGTCATTAGTTTTGAAAACTCTGTCATTTGGTTTACGGTCATTGTTTTGAATAATTATGCGCTGAGTTTGTGGTTTGTTGTAGTTTATTGGATGTGGATTATTCGGGCGCCAGTCATTTTTCCAAGAGATATTTTTTTGATTCGTGTTGATTTTTCTGTGTGTATAAAAAGTATTATATCTGGGTACATTAATATAAACATCATGATGATACCAATCAAAGCTGCTCCACATAACATCTCTAACTGCGATTCCAAGTGAAAATCCAAAGAACATTCCCGGTGCCATATAAAAAGATGATGGATAATAATAAAACGGCGCATATCCAGGATAAAACCATGATCCGTAAACTCGCATCGGATCATATACCGGTACATAAACAGTATCAGCAAAGGTCGGCTGGATAATAATCGTTCTTGTTCCTTGATCATCTTCTTGCATGATTATTTTTTGCTTTTGTGAACTCGTAAGATAGCCATTTCTTTGGGCCTGAAAGCGCAAACGCTGTACGCTATCCATAACCATATCCGGCTCGTCTAAAAAAGCATCTCCCAGCTCTTGAACCCAAGCAGGATACTGATCCATCATATCAAGAACCTGAGGAAAAGCTACAAGCGAGATCACACTTGGATCCCAATCATTGGACGCGGCAGCTTGGACTGCGTCTTCTCCTTGCAAGTCAGAGTTGTGTCTTGACCACTCCACGGCCTCTTGTACTTCCTGCGGATAAGTTGACGCCATCAAAATTTGCGAAAGCAAAGAGTCAGGGTAGAGCGCTATTGGAGCCATTGTCTGATCTAATCGTTGCTGTGAAGGTGCATAAGATGATGCCATAAGGATCAAGGGTAAAAATACCAAGAGTAAAAAGATTTTTTTCATAATAAACTTCCTTAGTTAAGATGTTAACAGATAATCATATCCTAAGTCAGGCAAATAAATTATGAAGAAAAATCAATCTTTTTTTAGAGAGTTTTTTAGTTCACCGAGTTGGGTTAATTGGTCTATTTGCATCTCTTCAAGTTCAACAACTCTTTCCCATTGTTTGGATAAAAAATGATCCAATTTATCATGCAGATGACGGATCTCTATCTCTGCTTTGAGATTTACTTGATAATCATGTTCAGATCGTATTCTGTCTTTGGCAGATTGGCGATTTTGGCTCATCATAATGATAGGTGCTTGGATAGCAGCGATACATGAGAGGATGAGATTTAAAAGGATAAAAGGGTAGGGGTCAAAAATAGTGTTGTGAGAAAAAAACAGATAGCTGTTAAATAAAATCCAGATAATAAGAAACATAAAGAAGCTTATAAGAAAAGTCCAACTACCTCCAAAATCAGCGATTTTATCAGCTAGTTTTTCACCGATTGTCCGATCATCTTCTATCTCTGCTTCAATATTTTCAGAGATGAGTTCATGTTTTTCTAAACTATGAATAACCTCTTTATCAAGTTCAGAAACATCTCCATTTTCATCTTTTATCAACTCTTGTAAATGTTTATTTTTATAGAGCAGAAGATCATTTTTGCAGATGTAACAATTTTCTGACCACTCAGAAAAGTCTGTTTTAATGAGTTTGGCGATATCTTCTCTCACTAAGGGAGCAGGTATTACCTCTTTTTTGGAAAAATCTTTTTTACATACGATACATTGATAGTTATTTTTTTGCATCAATTACCCTGATATCTTTTCATCTTGAGATACTCACGCCTATACCAATTTTATTGATGTAAGTATTATAATCGATAAGGCTCTCACCATAGCCGCTAAAAGCTTTAATATAAAGAAAGAAGTTGTCTTTTTCATTGAGCGGATAACTGTAACTAAAATCTGCTGCCGCGTGACTGTTGAAATTTGAACGAAGGAGCAAAGTAAATAGGTTTTTATCCCAAGGTAATGAAAATTTTACACTCCCATGTCCGAGATAATCCAGCAGTTTTGGATTGTAGTTTTTAACATCCGGCAATCTAGTCCAAAATTCAAACTCTGTAAAAAGATTTTTGTATTGTGTAGAAACTGTTGCATCAACATAGTTCCAAGAGCGTTCATTTGTTCCACCTTGCCCATTTGACTGATGGGCGAGTCCAAGTTTAAGTGACTTTATAAATTTTGCATCACTGCTTAGGGCTATGGGGATAGTTACAAAAAGTTCAGGATTATAATTTGATTCGCGAAAATACGCAGAACTTCCATAGGACTGCCAAAAAGATTTTTGTGTATATCCAAGACTATAGATCTCGTTAAAGTTTAAAAGGTTTGCTGCAAAATCAAATTTGACACTGAGTTGAAACTCTGTTTCTATGTTATTGGAAGTTTCATTATTGGTATTTGGATATTGGCCATTTGTTCTGTAGCTAAAAGGAAGAAGATAATTGGTTTTATAAGTTTTGAGATTATATAAAGATTGTGTCATCTGTCTCATCGTTGTATCTGTCTCACTGTCTACCGTATCGAGCAGATAATAAAGCTTTTTACTCTCTTTTTTTATCTCATGATTTGAATCAAATGAAGTGGATTTATAAGCAAATGATGCAGAACTTTTATACCATTCATATGCCTTCTGCTGGTCTTTTTCACATCCAAGACCATTTTCGTACATGTATGCTACATAATACGCAGCATCGGCATCATCTTCTTTCTCTGCCAAGGCTTTAAAAGTTTTAAAAGAGTTTGCATAATCACCTTTTTTATAGATATCAAGAGCATTTTCAAACGCTGTTGCAGCCTGTAAACTGCTATAAATGAATAAAACAAAAAATAAATATTTCAATAGAAACCTTAACTTTCGTTTTGTAGAGTAGGGTAGGTTGTATACCCTTGTGCGTCTTGCGTATAAAAGCTGCTTGGGTCTGCTTCACTGAGTTTAGCATTTGTTTTGAAACGTTCTACTAGATCAGGATTGGATATGAAAAGTGTTCCAAAAGCTACGCCATCAGCTTGATGTTTTTCTAAAAGGCTATTGGCTTTTACTTTTGTGTAGCCTCCACATGTGATGAAAACTCCCTTGTATGCGTCTTTGAGAACGGCAAGTTCTACAACATTCGCTCCATGTCTTATATCACCCTCAAGAGCGTCTATAACGTGAAGATAAGCGAGTTTGAAGTTATTGAGCTGATGACATATATATTCGAAATGTTTTGTAGGGTTGGAGTCGTTCATGTCATTGAAAGTGCCGCTTGGAGAGAGTCTGACACCGACTCTATCTGAGCCGATCTCAGCACTTACCGCTTCTATAACTTCAAAAAGAAAGCGGGCTCTATTTTCTACATTTCCGCCATATTCGTCTGTTCTGTGGTTTGTTCCATCTCGTAGGAACTGATCTATCAGATAGCCATTGGCGCCATGCACTTCAACACCGTCAAAACCCGCTTTTATTGCATTTTTTGCAGCGCTGACATAATCTTGCACTATTTTTTTGATCTCATCAATGCTGAGTGCTTTTGGTGTCTCGAAATCTTTCATCCCCTCAAAAGTATAAATTTGACCGGAAGGCTTTATGGCAGAGGGTGCAACATTCGGAGTTCCATTATGGTATGAAGAGTGAGAGATTCTCCCCACATGCCATAACTGCAAAAATATTTTGCCATCTTTTTCATGGACAGCCTCGGTTACTTTTTTCCAGCCCTCCACTTGAGCATCTGTATAGATTCCCGGAGTTGCGGGATAGCCGATCCCCTCGGTTGAGATTTGAGAGCCTTCTGTGATGATGAGTCCTGCGCTCGCTCTTTGAGCATAGTAAGTTGCCATCAAATCATTTGGTATATTATTATCAACACTTCTACATCGTGTCATAGGTGCCATGATGATTCTATTTTTGAGAGTGTATTTTCCGATTTTAAGTGGTAAAAAAAGATGCATGAGAAACTCCTTTAATGTGTGAGGCGATTGTGCCTCATGAGGTATTATATAGTTATAAAGAAAATTACTAGCTATATTTTAGCGCTATTTTTGCTCTTTGTGTCCAGCGCCTTGACGTGGAACTAACTCATTCATATTTTTGCCACCGATGAAGTAGGCATCACCAAAGCCAAAGGTGGCTTCCCCGCTTTTTACATGTAACTCATAAAGATTAAAGTCTGTCATCTTTTTGAGCATCTCTACCATCGATGCATCAAACTTGTGACTAAAGAGATCAAGTATCTCTTCAAATCGCTGTGTATCTCTTGCAATATTTACAGAATCACACTGCAGAGAGATCCGTTTTCTGGCAAAAAGATTTTGTGTTTTACTTTCATCTTCTATAAAAAACAGAGATGCGACAGGGCTTACATGTAAGTTCTTTGTATGGGTTGCAATACTTGAGATATAGATGTAAAAACGGTTATTGTCATAGACGTATGGAGCGTATGAAGAAAAAGGAAGATTTTCTTTGTCGATCGTACCGATGATAGCTGTTTGAATATTTGAAATAAATTTTTGCATGAAACTCTCTTTTTTGAAGGATTGTATAGAAATGTAGTTAATATAAGGCTTCTAAAAAGCAATTGTTGTTTTTTTAGGCTTTAAAATAAAGCGGTAATAAAGATAATAAAGTGGAAGGCCGAAGTACGCAAGCGCTCCAAAAAACATGAGAAGAACTCCGAGGTTAAAATGTTTTTTTTCTACAACAAGCGACCTATCTGTACGAGAGACGATCGTATATCCATTTTGATAGTACATCTCATCGATTTTGTCAAACTTTTTCTGGTTCTCTTTTTGAACTTTTTTATCAAAAAAATAAACTATGACCCCAATGGGCAGGATAAAGAGCATAATGATAGTTGTCAAAAAAACTCCTTATTTCTATTAGAGAGTAAAACTTGCTGTTGTTCCCTGTTCTGTGCCATCACTCATGAGAGTAACATCTCCACCTAAAATGTGAGAAAGTTTTTTACTGAGTGAAAGTCCAAGACCTGTGCCTTTATGCTGTTTTTGCATCACATTTTCCACTTGAGTAAAGTCGTTAAAAAGCTGATCTATATTTTCTTCAGAGATCCCAATACCACTATCGCTCACTTCAAAAAGCAGACCCTTCTCATCATTTGAAAGCTCAAGGTTTACAAATCCCTCTTTTGTGAATTTTATAGCATTGGAGATGAGGTTTAAGACTATTTGTTTAAACATTTTTGGATCGGTCATATATATTTTATTTTGAAATTTCTCAGATGAGAGATGAAATTCTAGACCTTTATCAATGGCCAACGGTTGAAGCATTTTAAAGCAGCCATGTACGAGTTCTAAAACATCTGTCTCCTCAGGATGAGCTTGCATCTTGCCAGCTTCGATTTTAGCGATATCAAGGATCTCGTTGATCATTTCAAGGAGATAATGTGCCGAAGATTCTATATTTAACATCACCTCTTTTTGATCATCATCGAGCTCTTCATATGTGATCATATACTGAGAAAAACCTATGATAGCATTGAGTGGTGTTCGAAGCTCATGAGACATATTTGATATAAATGCAGATTTTGCATGTGATGCTGACATCGTTTTATTGATGAGTCTTATTCTATCGAGTTGTAGGATGATCATATTGGCGATAGAGTTGTAAAAATTTTGCTCATTTTTATCCGTATATTCTTCAAAACCCAGATCAATTGCACCAAAATAAAGCGTTGAGTTATCTTCAAAGTTTGTTACATGTAAAGATATATGTTCATTGTCGGTATGTTTTAAGCTCTCTTTTTGGAACTGCAGATCGCTTTTATTGGTTAAGAGTTTGATCTGCTTGATCGAAGTCTCGATACATTCATTTTCTGTTTTTGTTTGGATAATCGTATTAAAAGTTTCTATGAGCTGGATAAATCTTTTGAGTCTAAGTCTATTTTCCTCTTCGAGTTTATCTAAAGCCAGTGAAGTGACTTTTAGCATATTGTTAAATGAATGGGTAAGTATGGCTATCTCATCTTGTGTGTGTATCTCGAGTTGTGTTGTATAGTTGTGCGTGCTGATGATATCGTCGGTTGTTCTAGTGAGTTCTTCGATGGGTTTTACAACGCCCTTAGAAATTTTTAAAGAGAGATAGATAACAAAGATAAAGATCACTATCGAAATGTAAAGCATAAAACGGACAAAGTCATAAAAAAATGTTAAAGCAACACTTTTATCTACAGCATAAACAATATACCAGCCTTCCATAACTGTTGGTATCTTTTGGTAAACAATTACATATTGATTATTGATGACATTGTCGTTTTTTTGTTTAAAATCTAAAGGAAGGGAAAGATCTTCTCCAATATGAAGATCACTTTTTGGATTGATAATGTAAGAGTGAATACTGTTTTGATGTGTCAGATAGATATCTAGATTATTTAAATTATATTCTAAAATTAAAAATCCTAGGGCTCTTTTTTTATCAAATGAAGAAGTTATTTTTGAATAAATATATAAAGTATATAATGAACCCCTAAAATCAAACCAGTAAAATCTAT
>CAISHH010000003.1 GCA_903885085.1 uncultured Campylobacterales bacterium | reverse complement strand
CGTACGAAAGAACTCTATCTCAAGCGCTATGAAATGGAAAAGCTGAGATCATCAATCGGTGTACTTGATGATTTAAGAGGTGAGCTTGATGGAATCTATCGCAACGTCAACAATAATGTTATCAAAGGGATTAACAGCTTTTTCCATGCTAAAGGAGATGGATCGTTTATTGTACATACCCCTAAACTCGAAAAGTGTGAAGAGGAAGATGGGCTGAATGCCTATCTACCAAAAGAGAAATTCATCCCTCTTATTGACGTGCTTCGTCAAATCGACCGACTGGCGATATTTGGTGTGAAGTTTCACCATCATACAAGGACGCTGCATCATCGCGCACCCAAACCAAATGCCCTATATGCATCGATCATCGGATATGGATGCAACATTAGCATCCCGAAAATGGCAAAGATATCCAAAGGTATATCAGTACACGACATCGATCATATTCGCACATGGTATCTCTCACCCGATATGCTTCAAGAAGCTAATGATGCCGTACTCGCGTTTACGGAAACACTTAATATTCCTAAACTCTTTCGTGCCAATCCCGATAAAAATCATACCGCCAGCGACGGCCAGAAATTTAATCTCAGTGTCGATTCGCTTAATTCGGGGTATTCATTCAAATATTTCGGATTGGGCAGAGGGGTAAGCCGGTACAGTTTTGTGGATGAATCGCACCGGCTGTTTTATACGACGGTAATCAATGCTAGCGAGCGCGAAGCGGCGTATGTAATTGATGGACTGATGCATCAAGAGATAATTCAAAGCGATGTCCACTCCACCGATACATTCGGATACAGTGAAGTGATATTTGCCCTGACCCATTTGCTTGGATTTAGCTTCGCACCACGGATCAAGAACTTCAAAGATCAGCAACTTTATGCATTCGAGCCTAAAAAGCTTTATAGAGATAATGGCTATACTCTCCTGCCGGTCAAGCAGATCAACACCGCTATCATCGAAGAGCAGTGGGAGCAGATGATTCGTTTGATAATCACCATTAAAGAGCGGCGCGTCAGTGCATCACAGCTACTCAAGCGCTTGACATCCTATTCACGCAAACACAAACTCTATCAGGCACTCAGAGAGTTTGGACGTATCATCAAGACACAGTTTCTGCTCAACTACATCGATGACGTTGGCTTACGACAGCAGATCGAAAAACAGCTTAATAAAGTGGAAAGTGCAAATAAATTCTCCAAAGCGGTTTTTTTCGGAAACAGCGGAGAATATTTTTATGCCACTAAAGAGGAGCAAGATATTGCCAGCAATGCGCTGCGTTTGATTCAAAACTCAATCATTTGCTGGAATTATCTCTATTTTTCAGATTTACTTGCGAAAGAAAAAGATCCTGAGCAACAAAACAAAATTATCAATGCCCTGAAAAGCGGCTCGATTATCCACTGGCAGCATATCAATTTCTATGGGGAATACGATTTTACAGAGAAACCAATAGAGGATGAATTTAATATGGATGCGATAAAAGCATTATCCGTATCTATAACTGACACTAAAATATAAAAATGATTTGTAGAGGCTCGTAGAACGATTTTAAGCTAACTTTAAAGCGCATAGGGAAAAAACCCTATTTGTAGGTTTACACCCCTAAAACAAAAATAGATCTCAGTGCTTCTGCTATTGGTATACTCATAACTACTCAGATGGTTGGCGCAATGCTTAGTAATCTTTTATGGGGAAAACTCAGTGGT
>CAISHH010000002.1 GCA_903885085.1 uncultured Campylobacterales bacterium | reverse complement strand
CATCGAGGCTATTGGCTAAAATATTAAGATATATGCCTCAAATACAATCCTTAATTCATCTGCAAACATCTATGCTGATTTTAGAAGAATTTCGAGCTGAGATTTGCAAGTGGCTCTATATTAAACTTCATAACTGATTTATCACAAGGATCAAGAGATATGAAAACAAGAATCTTAATCATCATTGTTTTGATGGCAGATGTTGCATTTGCTTCTCCTTTACAGCTAGAAGTGAGAAATGTAAGAAATAATACAGAGATAAAAGCATACAGAAATGATACAAAGACCTTAGCGGATGCTGTAACTGAGCATCTTCATGCAAGAGGTTTAGACAAAGATGTAGCAAGTGAAAAAGCTTTTAATTCATTAAAAGATGATCCAGCGTCAACCGATCTGATGGCAAAAAATATTCTTAATCATTTTGGTGAAATGAAACGCAAAGATCTAATCGACTATATAAGCAATAACGCCTTATACAATAGAAGTATAGATCTTAGTAAATATGATCATCTCATTGCCCTTATTCAAAAAATAAATGGATTTAAATCAGATAAAGAAACTTTAGAAAAAGTTGAAAAAATCAGTTTCGAAAATAAAAATATCAGATCTTTACATGTAGAGTCTTAAAGGGAATAATCAAACCGCTTTATACGAGTAAAAATTTTATTCTTAACACTTTTGTAACACTCTTTTTGTATTATATTTCCTTATTTTATACTCTATAAGGAGAAGATAGTGAAAAAAAGATTTGTTTATACTGCAATCCTCTTATTAGCAAGTAGTAGTGCCTTGTTCGCCTGTGCGAGTTGTGGTTGTTCTATTGGCTCAGACTGGGAAGATGCAACTTTCTCACAAGAGAAAGGTTTCAAGTTTGACTTAAAATATGATTATCTTGATCAAAACAAGTTAATGAGTGGAAGATCTTCGATTTCGGCTGCTGTTGCGAGTAATCAAGGATATGAGGTTGAGAAATATACAAAAAATGAGTATATAACAGCTTCATTAGATTACGCTATCAATGATAGATTTGGTCTTAATTTTTCTTTACCCTACATTATCCGTGATCATAGTACATTAGGTGTTAGTCCAACTGATGGTGTCACCCCTGTTAGCGGTGGTGGTTCATACAATTCTAAAACTGCAACCCTCGGTGATGCAAAACTTATAGGGCGTTATCTTATTAATGATAAACATAATTTTGGTATCTTGGCTGGACTAAAGTTTGCAACAGGAAGCCATTCCTTGATGGGAATCTCAACAGATCCTTCAGATTCTGCAGGTACTTCTGCGACAATAGACAGAGGACTAGAACCCGGAACTGGCACTACAGATGTGATTGCAGGTTTATACTATTTTCATAGTCTTAGCGGAATATCAAATATTTTTACTCAATTGATGTATCAAAGCGCTTTAAATAGTTCTGATAGTTATAGACCTGGCGACGTGTATAATGCAAATATTGGAATAAATTATACCGGATTTAAGAATATTATCCCAAAACTCCAAATGAATGTAAAATATCAAAATCATGATACAGGTAATAATGCCGACCCCGTAAATACAGGTGGATTTTTAACTTACTTAACACCGGGAGTGATGGTAAATTTTGATAAAGTGACTTTGTACAGTTCTGTACAGATTCCTGTATATCAGTATGTAAACGGAGTACAGTTAGTTCCAGATTATATAGTATCACTCGGAGTCCGATATAGTTTTTAATAACAGATAAAAGTTGATCCCTCAATCTGAGGGATATCAATAAATCTACGCAGAAATCTACGAGTATTTCTTTGTCTTGGTACATTCATGAAAGTACATCTTAGATGCTTCCCTCTTTGGCAATGATTCTATTGCCAATAAGTGTTCTATTGAAAAGTTTGTTGAAAATTACCTTATAAAGTGTTGTTAAATATGCAAACAGTTGATTTTGAAAATGATAATTTAGAAGATTTTTACAAGCTAGTAAGTAAGAATGTCGTCCGTATTAGAAAAGAAAAAAACATTTCTCAGATGAAGTTGGCAAATGCAATCGGACACCAGAATGCCGCATTTATTGGTAAGGCTGAACTGATGGCAGAGAATAAGCACTTCAATCTAGAACATCTCTATAAAATATCAACTGTTTTAAATATTGATATTACGGAGTTTTTCAAAAAAAATTAATTGATAGTATCAGCAGTATATGACCATGTAGTCATATACTGCATTGCTCCTCACAGTTCTAAATTACTTATCATATCACCAACATACTCTACTGCTATAATCTCTTTGAATGCAAATTTGCAGAGATAGGATTGATTGTGTTTAAAGTTTTTAAAGGCTTCAATTATATTTTTGCCTCTGCCATCACCAAGAATCTGCATGTTGTCTATCTCATTGTTTAACGGATCATAGGTGAAACCCTCACTAGTAAAAAATAGAAACTGTTTCATCCTACGCCGACTGCTGTTCTATAGATTTATACCACTGTTTAGATTTGGAATCCCATCGAAATCCAAATGATTTAATACTATCCTTTTTGCCAAATAAATCATCTCCTATGACAATCAGGTATTCCCCTTGATTAACAACAGAGAGTCCAAGATTATAGAGAGACGCATAGTCCTGTGGTATGTTGTTTGATCTTTGAGGAATTGAGGGTTGTTGTGTCTGCTGTTGTAGTTGTGTGGGCTGTTGGTTCTGATGAACACGGCTTTTATCGTAGAGTGAATTGCCAAACTGATTGCCAAAACTTCTAAATGCACGTTTGAGTGCATCTGTTACCGCTTCCTTACCAGCACTTTCGTGTGCGTCTGCCAAACTTTTAGCGATTCCAGTGCCAAATCCTACATCCTCCCGACTGATATGTTTTGAATGTTGCAGATCATGTACTACTATATTTACAATGGCTTTGTAGCAGATAACACTGTTTTGATTCTGGTTGCTTTCCTGAGAAACGAGCTCAAGAGCTGAGATAGCATAAGTCCAATTCCCAAATCCAAAAATCTTATTAGCGGCCTCGATGATGTCAAACCCCTCTAAATAAGAGAGATTGACATTACCTTTTGTTCGGCTCTTGATTCTATTATTATCTAATTCATAAGCTAAAACTTGCGCTTGTTTATCGTTAAACATTGCTTTCTCCTTATGCTGCATTATCAGTAAGTGTGAGCAGTTCATCTGCTTGTGTGACATGGTGTGTACGTTTTGTATTGACTTTGATTTTTGATGGTATCGTGACACTTGTTGATTCAATTGTCACATACTGATCTAGCTCTTCCATTCCCTCTATACTCATCATCGCTTGTTCAATAGCTGTTAAGTCTGGTTCCGCCTTAATGTACCCCAAACGCATTACCGCTTCCTCATCGAGAATTTTTAGCGAGAGTTTGGTTTTAGAGGTTTCAGGTGAGAGTGTAAGCGAGCTTAAGATGTTGCCATCTATACGATCAATACCATGAATAACAAAGATAGATGCTATAACCTCTTTTGCAATTTCAGAGGCTTCTGAGAGTCTCTTTTTGAGCTTTTGTAGCTCTTGGATATCTTGTGTTAGAGTATCGATTTTTGATTGCAGTTCTAAAAGTGAGAGTCCCACATAATCGGCTCTTTTATAGTATGGTCTGCTAGTGTCCTCTAAAATAGAGCGGATATAATCTATGAAGTATTCTGTAGATTTCTCTTTTGAGAGTCGCTCCATCTGAGATTGGAGCTGAGTGTTGACGAGTTTCATGCTGTGCCTCCTTATGCTGCCATCAAGAATGAGGGTGCTTTTAAATCTGCCATCATCTGTACTGTAGAGAAAAGCTCTTTATTTAGTTTGATGTTTGCGTCTATAGCAGTAATAGCCTTAGAGGTAAAAGATTTTCCTGTAAAGCGGTTGTGACCTCTTACGCCACCTCTGATCATTGCTTCTTGAACACGGTTAAATACCGTCCACAACGAGGAATCGTCGTCCTCTTCTCTGTGTACATATAAAAGCTCTTGAGCTTCTACAAGATGCGTCTCTTTATCAAAGCGAATATCTATCGCTGCGTTTGCGAGTGAATGCTGTTCAAGTGGTGAGAGCTGAATTGATTTGAACTTCTCTATCTCTTGCTTCATACGAGGCATATATGAGGTTACTTCATTAATTGCCATACCTACTTTTTCAAGATTGAATCCTGAATGGATGATAGAGTGATGTGCGAATGTATGTGATGGCACCACAAGCATATTGGCGCAGACAATGCGGAAGAACGCAAGATCGACTATGAATGAAGAGGTACGATTATGAGAATTTGTCAGGACTATATCTGCATACTCTTCATTGGCATCAGGTCTGAGTAAGTTGTCAATACTGCGAAATTGGATGATGTGTTTTTGATAGCCAAAATTATCACTGTTACGGACTTTGCTCTCACTCGCCATGATAGGATAGTATCCTGCTTGTCTGAATGTATCGAGTATTGAATAGGTCGGTACAAAAGCATATTTATCTGAAACACCCTCAATTGGGGTTTCTGAAAAGATTGAAGGTGCGGCAGCTTTGAGCTGTGCATCTGTTAATGGGATTTTTGACATGATTTTTCCTTTTTTTATTTAAGAATCAAAAGGGCGTTTATTTGATTCGAGTGTATTTATGACGACAGTCACGACTGCTACAAGTAATGTTAAGCACTTTGCGATTGGTACCATTATTGGGTCTCCTTGAGATGATGTTTTTGGTAGTTCCGTGTTTATGATGTGTGGGTATGGTAAATTGGAAGTAAAATATTTTTAGCAAGACTGATATTGACATATAGGCGGTATTCGCCTATAATATAAAAAATAGCAAAGGGTTTACTATGACACAACAACAAATTAGTAAATTACTGGATGTACCCGATAGAACTTTGAGAGACTGGAAAAAGAGCAGACAGCGTTTATACAGCTTACTAGAGTCGATAAGTTATGATGATGCAAAAGAGAAAATCAATGTTGTAGATATTGATGATGTAGTAATATTTGATCCTAGAAACTATTCTAACAATCTTTTTTGGCAGACCAATGAGGTAAGCGAGCAAAAAGTCTATGCAATCATCTCAAACTATCTTTCAACTATGAATGATTCTGATATAAAAACGCTATGCAATCAGTTTGGTAAAAACATAGTTAAAAGTGTATTAAAAGACAGATATAAAAAAATGTATACTCAAGGTTATATATCCACTAGTGGAATGGATATTCCTCTAAGTGGTAGATATGATCAAAATGAGATGTATAAACAAGTGCTAGGTGTAATTAATGACTGCTAATGTACAACAGGTACTAAATAAAATTTGCAATAATGAAATCTTTAACGACGAGCTGTACTTCGTAGGAGGTACAGCTCTAGCTTATTATTTAAACCATCGAATATCAGAAGATATTGATATTGTTTCTCCTAGGACTTTAACACATAGAAAAATCATCCCTAGTATCACTACACTTGGAGCCACTAAACTACAAGATGAAAATGTAACAGCTCTTAGGATGGCAGGATTATTCCCTGATGAGTATATGATAAAGTTTGTATTAGACAATGTAAAACTAGAATATTTCAAGCTAATAGAGCGATTCAAAAAGAGGTATTGGCTACAGCTACATTTAATAGTTTTGAAAACTCAAAGTTAAAAATCCTTGATGTAAAGTCAGTTGCGAAATTAAAACTAATTGCTCTGATAATGAGAGATAAATCAAGAGATCTATTTGATTTTGGGGCTATTTTAGAGCACAATATACTTTCTATCAACGAGATAATAGATTTATTTTCTAAAGTAGATAGTAAAATCACTTCAACAAACGATATTATTAACTTTATCGCATTAAAAAAAGAGCCTAAGGATGATGAAGCTGTTTATCTAAGTGAGAGTGGTAGAATGGATTTGAATTTTGAGCAAATCAAAGAGCAAGTAATTGAAAAATTCATTAGAAAGCAGAGCAATTAAAGTAAATATATAGAAGTTATAGAAACTTCTATTTTTCAAATTTTGTCAATATTTATCAGATATACTACCAAATGTTGTAAAAAAATGTTGTAAAATTTTTCAATACAGTTAACTATATCCCTTTTTTGTGGGTTACATTAGTGGTACACTAATAAATCCGATAAGTCCTCCAAAGACCCCACCCCAAACCACAAGCCAGCCAAGATGCTCTTTTATGATTTGCTCAACCATCTCTTTAACCATAACTGGTGTAATCTCTAATAATCTAGTATCAATCACTTTTTCTATCGAATCAAGCATATCTTGACTCAGTGTCGAAGTTTGAAGATGCATTTGCATTGTATTATTGAAACTTTCAGATTGCACAATATCGCAGATAGCTATCTTCATTTTGTTACTAAATGGTTCTCTTAAACCTTCAAGTACTTTGGCTCCGCCAAACATCCCAAGCATGCCACCAAAAGAGGATTCCATCACTGTTTTTGTAAGTACATCGTACGCAGGAGAAAAATCTGTATCCTCAATAATAGGAACGAGATCGAGTTTTTTTTCCTCTTTTGCAAAAAAATTCTCTAACTGCTCTTTTGTAAAGAACTCGTTCATCATAAGATTTTTGATGCTTGCCTTAAACTCTTCAAATCTTGCAGTAATCACACCTGAACCGTACAAAAATGGAACTTTTTCAAAAAGCATATAAACAGCCAACTGATTTGTAACAGCGCCTGAGAGCGCAAAAAGGCCGGCATATAAAAAATATTTTGAGAATTCTTCGGGAATAATAAAAGAGAACCCTACCAAAATGGCAGATAGAAAGTTTGTTATGAAGGATTTATTGAACATTTAAATGCCCTTACATGTAAGCTATTTTTTTGGAGAAAAAGGTACTAAAGCACTTCCCCAAGTAAGTCCGCCGCCAAAAGCATCAAGAAGCATCATCTCTCCAGCTTGAAGTCGTCCACTCTCGTAGATATCATTGATAGCCATCGGGATAGAAGCCCCAGAGGTATTACCAAATTTTGCAACAGTCAATACAACTTGCTCATCTTTCATATCTAAAGCATCGCCTACAGCTTTGATAATACGATAATTCGCTTGATGTGGAACAAAATGCTTTATACTCTCAGATGAGACATTATTTGTTGCAAGGATCTCTTTTACATCATTTGTGAGTGTTCTGACAGCTACTTTAAAAGTCTCATTGCCTTTCATCTGCATAAAAGCACCAGCAGCTTCTGCACTTAAACTATCATGTGCAGAACCTGAACCACCATTTGGAGTCATTAAAAGTTCAGCATAAGAGCCATCTGAACCTGTATGAATATCCACAATTGCTTCACTTTTATCTTCAGTAGCACTAATAATAGCTGCGCCAGCACCATCGCCAAAAAGGATACATGTGCCTCTATCAGTATAGTCAGTGATCTTACTTAATCTCTCAGCACCGATGATCAAAACATTTTTTTTGATACCTGATTCAACAAAAGCTTTTGCAACATTAAGTGCATAGATAAATCCGGTACATGCAGCAGAAATATCAAATGACATTACATTTCCAATGCCCAGCTTATCTGTGATAACAGTAGCAGTAGAAGGCATACATAAATAATCAGGAGAGATTGTTGCACAAACAACTAAATCTATCTCGCTTTTATCGATACCTGAACGCTCAATTGCAAGAGCTGCAGCTTTAACACCCATATCACTGGTTGTTTCATTTTCAGCTGCAATATGACGTTCTTTTATCCCTGTACGTTTTGTAATCCACTCATCAGTTGTATCTACCATCTTTGCCAAATCTTCATTTGTCAAAATCTTTTCTGGTACATAAGCACCTATTGAGCGAAATGCTGCGTACATTTATTATTCCTTTACTTTCATCGCCGCTAGGCGGTCTTCGATATGTTGGTTTACGCCAGTGTCAATATATCTTAGCGCTTGAAAAATAGCATTTTGTATAGCTTTTGGATTACTCTTGCCATGACTTACAATTGCACAGCCATTTAAACCAATCAGTGGAGCTCCACCTATTTCAGCATAATCAATCTCTTTTTTAAGAAGCTTAAAAACTTTTCTCATCAAAAGAGCCCCAGTTATGGCAACAGGAGATTTGCGTATATAATCTTTTATCAGTAAGCTAATGGTTGAGGCTACACCTTCTGATGTTTTTAGAACTAAATTTCCAACAAAGCCATCACAAGTAATAACATTACAACTTCCGTTAAAAATATCACTTCCCTCAACATTCCCTTTAAAGCCTCTATATCCCTTTAAAAGTTTAAAAGCTTCTTTTGTGAGTTCATTGCCTTTAGAATCTTCTTCGCCATTTGCCAAAAGACCGATACTTGGTTCAGAAATTTTGAGCATATCTTCAGCATAACATCCACCCATCACAGCGAATTGAACTAAATGCTCAGCTTTAGAATCAACGTTTGCGCCAACATCAAGAAGCACAGAACGGCGTCCAACTTTTGTTGGCATCAAAGTTACAAGAGCAGGCCTTAGAACATGTTTTAATCTTCCAAGACGCATTGTTGCAACTGTCATAGTGGCACCACTATGTCCAGCAGACACAACTCCCTGTGCTTCGCCATCTTTCACAAGCTCAACAGCTTTGTAAATACTACTTTCTTTTCGTTTTAAAGCGTCTGTCGCAGCATCATGCATACTGATGACATCATTCGCCTCTACGATTGAAACCTTATCTTTATATCCCTTAGGTAATAAAGATAAAATTTCATCTTTTTTACCAACTAAAATAGGATGAAATTTCTTCATCTTTAAAGCAAGTATAACTCCAGCAATAATTGGTTCGGGACCGAAGTCCCCTCCCATTGCATCAATAGCAATTTTAACCATTGATTATTTATACTCACCAGTAGTTGGGTTAACATGGTGTGGTAATCTGTAAGTTCCATCAACATCTTTTACAGGACGTTTCAAACTAATTTTATAGTGTGTTCTACGTTTCGCAGAACGTGAATGTGACACGCGTCTCTTAGGTACTGCCATTTTTAATTCCTTTCTTCTTGTTTACAATTTTCACAGCTATAATAGCCACTCTTTATCAATTCAATTTCAGAGTTTAACAACTCTTGTAAATCGATATTTCCTTCAAAAGATTCGACTACATCATACTCTTCGTTAACATTACTATATACACCATTGCTGATCAAAAAACTAATCTCTTCATCAAGCGGCAGTACAAAAGTCTCTGCACAAAGGTAACAATCTAAATCAATTGACCCACTAATGGTAGCTTCCAAAAGTACAAGGTTTTCACCATCGTACTTCAAACTACCTTTAAAAACAATATCATTAGACTCAATATTGAAATCTAATGGTGTTGGTGTAACTTTTCTAAAATTAACTATCATTAGCTAAATTAAGAAATCTCTTTTTCTGCAAAGAAAAATGCTATTTCTACTGCCGCATTTTCTACAGAATCGCTTCCATGAACTGCGTTTGCATCAATATTTTCTGCGAAATCAGCACGAATAGTTCCAGCTTCCGCTTCTTTAGGATTTGTAGCTCCCATAAGATCACGATTTTTTTGCATCGCGTCTTCACCTTCTAGTACAGACACAACAACTGGTCCACTTATCATAAAATCTACAAGATCACTGAAAAATGGGCGCTCTGCGTGAACAGCATAAAAAGTTTCAGCATCTTGACGAGAAAGTTGAAATTTTCTAGTTGCAGCTATTTTGAGGCCATTGCTTTCAAAACGATCTAAAATTTTACCGATAACACCTTTTGCTACTGCATCAGGCTTGATGATAGATAATGTACGTTCCATCAGTACTCCTAGTATATATAAAAAATAGAGTGGGATTGTACCAAAATAAAAGTATATTTTTGATTAAATTTTAAAATTTTAAAATTATATTGAAAGTTTTTTAGTAAAAAAGAAGCATTGCACGCGCTAAAAGCACGATGCAAGGTGTTAAAATTAGTCTACAATGTTTTCGCGGTTTTTACGAGCATCAGCACTAACATCTTCACGGAAAGGCATTTCAGCATCTGCGTCTTCCATAACATAGTTTTTACCATCTACATAGTTACCAGCAGAAAAGAAATCTTTATGAGCTGAGTCAAATGGCATATCCCAAGTAATACAACCTTCAGTTGGACAAGCAGTAGCACATGCAGGCTCATCATGATGACCAACACACTCTACACACTTATCTGGATAAACATAATAAAGTTCTTCACCCGTTGGGTTGTCATCCTCATCTACAATCGCTTCTACTGGACATTCGTCTATACACGCACCACAATTTATACAAGTGTCATTGATTATTACTGCCATGTTTTCTCCTATTTTTAATTAAGTAACTATAGACAAAACTATTTTAAATCAAGATAAAATGATAAGATTATTATGAAAAACATAACAATAAGTTACACTTTCATTTTATGTAAAAATAATTCAATTATACGTTACAAATATTTACATGTAAGCGTTTAATTGCTTACATGTACACATACTATATTGAAAGATATTTCTTAATATCTTTTACTCTATCAGTTTTTTCCCATGGAAAATCAACATCTTCTCTACCAAAGTGTCCATATGCTGCCGTCTTACGATAAATTGGACGAAGTAAATCTAACGAAGTTATAATTCCTTTTGGGGAAAGATCAAAAAGATCTGCAATACATTGCTCAATTTTATCTTCAGAAACGACTCCAGTCCCATGTGCATTTACCATAATAGACACTGGCTTGACAACTCCAATAGCATAAGCAACCTGAATAGTCACACGCTCACAAGCACCTGCTGCAACTAAGTTTTTAGCAACATGTCTAGCCGCATAAGCAGCACTTCTGTCTACTTTCGTAGGATCTTTACCGCTGAATGCACCACCTCCATGTGGACATGCTCCACCATATGTATCAACGATAATTTTACGCCCTGTAAGTCCTGCATCACCTTGTGGACCACCGATTACAAACTTTCCTGTAGGATTAATATGATAAACGATATCTTTACTTATCAAGTGAGCTGGTATAACTTTTTTAATAACTTCATTTATCATATCTTCATGAATTTTCTCTTGTGAAACATCAGGTGCATGTTGAGTTGATATCACTATTGTTTCTACAGAAACTGGTTTGTTATCTACATACTTCACACTTATTTGTGCTTTTCCATCAGGACGGAGATATGGAACAGTTCCATCTTTACGTACTTGAGCCAAACGCTCAGTTAAACGGTGCGCGAGATGTATCGGTAATGGCATAAGAACATCGGTTTCACGACATGCATAACCAAACATGAGCCCCTGATCACCAGCACCAATCTCTCCATCAGCCTGATCAACACCCTGATTAATATCAGGAGACTGTTCACCTATTCCATTTAAAACAGCACAAGAACGGTAATCAAAACCGTACGTAGCGTCAGTATATCCAATCTCTTGAACAACTTTTCTTGCAATCTCTTGCATCGGGGCATAAGCCGTAGTTTTAAGTTCGCCTGCAATTACACAAAAACCATTAGACACTAGAGTTTCACACGCTACTCTAGCATTTTTATCATTTTCAATAATATAATCCAGAATTGCATCACTGATCTGATCAGCCATCTTATCAGGATGCCCTTCCGTTACAGACTCTGAAGTAAATATATACTCTTTTGTCATCGATTTCCTTTATTGAAATACAAGTTCAAGCCTTGTAAGTCGTGGGAATTATATCTAAAGGATATTTAAAAAAAAACTATTATTTTAAAACCAACAATCTATTTAATAAAGATTAGATAGAATTTGACCATAAATAAAAATTACAAGGAAAACATATGCTAGTAACTAAAAAAGCTCCAGATTTTACTGCAACAGCAGTATTGGCAGACGGATCGATATCAGAAGATTTTAACTTGATGAAAAACTTGGGCTCTAAAGGTGCAGTTCTTTTCTTCTATCCACTAGACTTTACATTTGTATGTCCATCAGAAATCATTGCATTCTCTCATAGAATTGAAGAATTTACGAGTCGTGGCGTGAACGTGATAGGTGTTTCTGTTGACAGTCAATTTTCACACTTTGCATGGAGAGAAACTCCAGTTGAAAAAGGTGGTATCGGTAGGGTAAAATATCCACTTGTTGCGGATTTAAATAAACAAATTTCAAGAGATTATGATGTACTTTTTGGTGAATCAGTTGCACTTCGCGGATCATTCTTGATCGACGCAGATGGTACAGTTCGTCATGCAGTTATTAACGATCTTCCTCTTGGCCGAAACATCGATGAAATGATTCGTATGGTTGATACTATGCTTTTCACAAATGAGCATGGTGAAGTTTGTCCAGCTGGTTGGGTAAAAGGCGATGAAGGGATGAAAGCTTCAACTTCTGGTGTTGCTGAATATCTTGCAAAACATGAGAACGACTTATAGTTTTCAAATCATTATAAACTAAGAGTTTACGCTCTTGGTTTATCTCCTTGTGTAAATTTCACAGCCTTCTCATTTACAAATACTAATTCTCTCCAACTTTTTTTAGGTTTTATCAAAATCAATCTTTTTCCAGATGTAGCACGTGAAAGCGCCACATAAAACTGAGACGGTGCAAATATCTCATTTGTTTCAATTATGAGATCTTTAATACTCATACCTTGAGATTTGTGTATTGTTATAGCGAAAGCTAAAACAATCGGATACTGATAAATAGAAAACAATCTCTTTTCAATACTCTCCTTCTTACCGTCTATCACTTGTTCAACCCAGATTTCTTTATGCTGAGCAACTTGTTCAAGCTTAATAATCGTAGAATCGTTTTTTTGTATATAGATATGTTTATCATCAATATGTACAACCAAACCTCTTTCACCATTAAAATAGTTCCAAGAGTTTTTTGTAAAAAGTATAGGGACCCCAATTTTAAGTTCAAGTTCTTCAATAATTCTCGAATCATTCATATAGCGTTCTATTTGTAGATTCGTTGTAGATTTATCATGAACTATAATCTCATATTTTTTTATATACAAATCATTATCAATATATGAAAGTTGTCTTTTATTATGAGCTAATGCACTATTATTTTTTCCAAAAAGCAGTGTAAAATTTTTTAAGTCCTCAGCAAAAGGGGTAACAAAACTATTTAGAAGTTCCATACTAACACTATCTAAAATACCAAATCTAATGTTATTGAGTAAAGATATAAATTCGCTCTCTTCAACTCTATGATTCGTTGTCAGTTCAATAGTCACAAACAAAGATTGTTTCCATCCATCAGATTCAAAAGCAAAATCAACACTTACAGAGGCTTTATGAACAGGAGGAAGCTGCAAAAAATCACCCACAACTAAAATAGTGCCTTTATACTCCACTTGAAATAACCTATATAAAATAAGATCAAATAAAGAGGAGCTAATCATAGATATTTCATCAATGATTATTAAACCAACAGAAGAAAGAAGATTCTTTACTTTTTTAGTGATTTTTATTTTAGATGATTGTTCCAATTCTGAGATATTGTTATATATACCTAAGTCAAAGAAACTGTGCACTGTTTGTCCATTGATCAAAGTAGCTGCCATTCCTGTAGACGCAAGTTTTGCGACCTTTTTACAATCAAATTCAAAGAGATCAATAATTTCATTCACCAAGGTTGTTTTACCCGTCCCAGCACCACCGGTTAAAAAAACATTTTGATTACTGTTAAGATGATTGAAGAGTATATTTTTCAACTATTTTCTTTACATGTAGATAAGTTATTTTAGCATAAAAAGTAGAGTAATAAATTTAATAAGCATTAAGAGCAGTCGAATAAATATAATTTAAAAAGAAGAAGAACAACAAGTAAGTAAAATCAGATTAATTAGAAGTAATAAATCCGATGAACTAGGCGGCGACCTACGTTTCCACACCTGAAAGATGCAGTATTATCAGCGATGGGAGGCTTAGCTTCTGGGTTCGGAATGGAGCCAGGCGTTTCCCTCTCT
>CAISHH010000001.1 GCA_903885085.1 uncultured Campylobacterales bacterium | reverse complement strand
GGAGCATGAAAAAAAAAAGGATTTTTGCGAAATATGTAAAATGAGTTTATCTATGAGTTCTTGTGATTTTTTTTATTTTTTTTATAATTTTATGTAATAAGTTAAATATTTGTAAAGGTGTAGAGATGTACTTGTCTTTTAGATTGTAAAAATGATAAAATATATGCATATAAACATCTTTACTTTAAGGATTATATTGGCGGAGCAAGAATTATCTGATGAAGAAATGATGCGGGAGTGGATCGAAAAGAATGCAATAAAGAACTATGATACAACAGAAGCGTTAGAATCTTGTTTACAACCTAGAAGTAAGCGTAGTGGAAACACAGAAGCTTTAGTTGCGAATGATGCGAATAGTCAGGAATCGGTTAAAAAAGATGAAAAATGCGATATCAAAAAGGTAAAGAAATTCGATTTTTCAGTGAGAAGAATATTTTTTTTAAGACTTTTCATGAACTACTTTTTTGATCTAGATACATATCATCGATTTAATGCTTTTTTTGAAGTCCCATTGATGACAGCATTTGGTGATAAAAAAATATTTTTTCAAGAATCATTAAATGAAGCTAGCAACAAAAACATATTTAATAAAGAAGCTTTAGATAAAGGCAATGATAATTTTTTTGATGTATGCGCTTTTGAATTGGCACTAAAGGAATTCACAAACAATATTAAAAATAGGAGACTAAATCCATCCTATACAAATGAATTAGGTATGGAGATCCTAGATGGATTTGATCTTACTTTTCAAGATGAGTGTAAAGAAGCTTTTGAAAGTTTAAAAGGGCTTGATAGACAATCAATACTTGATATTTTTGACAAGTGCAAAAATAAATATGTTAAGTCCTATAATCTAGTAGAACGTGAAGTCCTCCATGAATGTTTGTCATGGAGTGTACAAGAAGATTTTTTATATCCTCCTCGCTATTCAGATTCAAAAATTGAATGGGAGGCCTTTACAACTACTGAAAAAGTACGTAAAGTATTTCAACTTTTAGTCAATAGCTACGTATTTGCAGAAACGCTTCGATATCTCATTATCTCTTTGCAAGATCTTAAATTTAATGAGAGTCATTTTGATAAATTTGTAGAGGGAATCAAATGGTACAAGGAGAACACAGACAATGTGATAAAATTTACTACGGAAAAACTCTATCTTAATTTAATAAAGGTACAAGATGCAGATTTAGAGAGTATATATTTTTTTTCTGATATCGAGGACAAGGAAAAAAAAGAAAAAATTTTAAGTAATACTGTGATGAATTTTGAAAAAATAGATGATGTCATTCTAGACAAAACTCTCTTGAAAGATCTCAACATCACAGAAGAGGAGTTTAAAAAAGTTTTTAAAGGGGACCGTATGCAAAAATTTATAGAAAATCTCTACGATAAAATCACAAACTTTGGAACAAGCAATACATATTTACAAGATGATGAGCTTCAATTTGAGTTTCAGATTCATCCTGAAGGCGTTGAGGCTACAAATACTTTTGTAGAAAAAAGTGAAATAAAAGATTTTGAATCAGCTTCTTTGAAGTATCTCACTAAAGGTGTGCTTGATGGTCTAACATGGTTAGCAATTCTTGAAATCTTTATGCTTCATAAGAGACGGAAAAGAAAGAGGGTGCTAGCTAAAATTGAAAAATATACTGCAACTGCTCGAAACTCCTATACTGATCATTTAAACAACTTTTCACAATTAATTCAGTATAACGCACACAGAAATGTTGTATTTATAGTCACAATTACACGCTATCTCGGTCTTTCTAAAGCTCAAGCTTGGAAATTATCTGAAAGCCTTGGCTTAAATAAATATCAAACATTTATGCAACATTATGATGAGATTTACGAACTTCTTTACCCAAATTATAAATATATAAAGTTTTGATAGGGAGTTGATACAGTACATCAGTAAAATTGAAATGAAAAATAAAAAACCGATAAACTCATAGATAAACTCAGTAAGTGCTGCTAACTTCAATATGCACCTGCACGAATTCTCTCATAGGTCGTGAATGCTCACATATATGAGCATTCTGATGAAGTTAAATCTCTAATAATTGAGGTTTTTCAATGAGAGAATCACCAACTTGCATATATTGTGGCATTACGATGGCCGTATCTAACTCGCTATTTGTTTCAGCCACCGAATCGTCGTTTTGAGCAGCACCCTGATTAAACTTTGGATGGCCCTCTAGCAGGAAATAGCGTTCACCCGTATGACTGCCGAGAGTGTTTTCAGGCGAATACATAACAGCATCTATGATTTTGAGCTGTTTTAGCAACTGTCTAGTGCTAATAGTTTGCTCTTCTACAGCCGAAAAATAGGATTTAAGATTTGATTTTTTCAATCTAAAGTTAGTAAAATCATCTAAGAGATCTTTGTAAAGATAATTATTAGACGAATCTTCTTTCATTACCTCGAAATAGTGCAGATTCATATCTGTTAAGGCATTGTGAAAGTTAAGATACCAATTGTTGGTAGTATCGACCAACGCATCTTTCTCTGGTGTTTCTTCAGCAGTATTTGCCATCTGAAAATCAACCTCTATACTTTTTAGATACTTTGCAAAATCTTCAAGTTCAGACTCAATAGCCTTTGATAGATTTTGATAATTCCCTAGCCCTAAGTAATTGCTGTGTTTTAGATGCTTCCCTGTATTATATACACTATAACGTCTATCAAAATGCTCTATAGATAGAGCTTGAGGAACATTCGTAGTGATAAGAGTTAAGCCATAGACTTTGATACCATGATTAAGGTCTTTAAACTTATTTTCCATCTGCACAACTGGATTGGTAACCAACTGTTTTAGAAAGTTTTTGATAATATGGTTATCCTTTACACTGTGAGAGATCTCATCTAGGTTAAAGACCAACTTACCTGTAAACATGGCCGCAGTAAAGTTTTTTCGAATTCCTTGATCATTAATATTTATGACTTGTTGCTCACCAAATAGTCTTGCTAACACTTCAGTCACAAATAGACCCTTCCCACTACCAGGTCGCCCTTTGAGAACACACGCTACTATCGGACGTTTTAATGTTTGCATATGAGCAGCAAGCCAGTTTATGAACCAGTTGAAGCGCTGCTGATTATTATCCAGTAAATTCATTATTAGTGCAATGATCACTGTTGGTATGATGAACTTGGATAGATCACCTATACCATCGTCAAGCATATATTTTGTTGGTCGAAAGGTATTTCTGACCACTTCTTTATTTTCATTGGAGTAGAACTCTTGATGCACAAAAGGATTGAAATCTTCAGCATCAACGATCAAGAGCATACTAGTATCTAAATTTCTACTAGGAGTCTTGCTATCATACTCATCGATTGTAATCGCAAAACCGAGTTTGTTTTTCATCAGCAATTTAAATTTACTAGCTGATACGATTTTAATCTGACCATCATTCCCCATGCGATAAGCAAAATCGCCCTCGCCAGTTAACCAAGTCGCTATATTTGCTTGTCTAAGCGCTTGAAATAATAAGTTGTCTTGATCTTTTTGATCCCAGTTGTTAATCGAATATGTCATAGTGTTTCCTTTAATATAGTGTTTAGTTTTGCAAATGGTGGCTCATCGTTTTGATGTAAATTTTCTTTTATATAATCAACGAGATCGTACCCTTGCATTAGTTTGTGACCCAGTAGTTCTTCAAAATCCACTATTTCAATAGAGTTTGCATTTTGAAATAACTTTTTGAAGATTTTTACTGTTTCTCTACAACTGTCATCATTATCCATGAAGACAACGAGATCTTTCTTGTACACGGAGTTTCTCAACTCCAAAAATTGATTATTCTTCTCAAGATTTTTTGCAACAGAATCTGATTGAAACAGAATATAAGAAACATTTAGCGCCTCCAAGACTATCGCCTCAAGCATGCCAAAAGCGATATATATTCGAGTATCGTTCAGAAATTTTGCAAGGATGTGGTTGATGGAGCCATGTTTTTTCCACTTTGTCCAATCCTCATTTGTTTTAGTTGCATTGTTTCTTCTCATGGACACCGTATTCACAGTTCCATTATCTACAAAAGAGATAGTCAAGCTTTTGTACTTATAGCTATAGCCCAAGCATGGACCGTTTTGATTCAATACATTATTCATCTTTTTAAGTTCAGTAATCTTCTGTGAGACAAAAGGTTTGCCAAGAACAATTTCAAGTTCATCGATAGCCAAAGCTTCTAGATCAAGATTCTCACGGAACAGCTTTTGTAAAGCTGTGCTATCATCAACGACCTTGTTCGAAACATTTTGCTTTTTAGACTCAAAACTAGTCTTTGGAATTTTCATTTTCATATTTAGTGTCAACCCATCAAACATCTTTTCTGCTATCTTTTTTGGATCAGGCAGGTCTCCAAAAAGAATTGCATCGCAAGTAATATCATTGGCACCTAAGCAAATATATAGATATTGTAAAGCTGTCTTGAAGATCAGCCCCTTCTCTACAATTAGTAAGTCAAGGATTGTCCCCTTAAAACTCCCTCCAAAATCAAAAATATAACCACTATCCTGAATGACACTACAACTAGCGGTCCGCTCGGTAGATCTGAATTTAAATTTACTTGAAACAACGTGGTACCCAAGGTGTCTTAATAGTGCGCAAACAATTTCACCATTGAAGAACTTATTGATAGTACGATATTTCGTCTTGCTGTTTTTTAGTAAAGACACCTTTATATAGTTTAACCTATCATTTGTATTTGTATAACCTCCTTGCATAAATTCATGTTGCGTTCTGGATTTATTATCTCCCCTGATGTCAAATTTTTGATATTCAGGCTCCAACGTAAAGTCCACTGTACTTAAATCAAAAGCCCCTAAATCAGTATTAAATATTGTTGGCTCGTTTCCAATTGCATAAACGGCTAAATTAGGCGGCAGGATAGGCGCACTTACTATAACTTCTCGCTCTTGTGAGAAAATAGACATATCAAAAAGATAAACTTCTTGGGTGGAACCAGCAACATCTTTTTCAAGTTGTGCATAACCCAATTTCCACAATCTTCTCTTTAAGAGCTCTACAAAGTTTTTAACATTCTCCGTAGACGTGTTTACAACACGAAAAAAGACGTGCATTCCCACTTTACTACTTACATATGTGTTTGTAGAGATATCATAAATATTTGAACTAGATGAATACTTGAAAAGCATTTCGACATTTTCAAATTCAGGAAGCACCTCTATAATAAGCATATAAAGCTCTTGAAAATTCATTGCAGCCATTTTTGGCCCAAGTTTAGCTAGATAATCGTAATCAAAAAAGAGTACAGATTCCTTATGCCAATGAGTATGCGTTTTGGAACGCGTCCTCACAAGTGTATTACTCTTTTCTGCTTCAAAATTATTTGATGTTACTATCTGCCCTTGAAAAATATCAAACACGCCCAGCATCAAACAATGATATGGTTTTACCAATATGATTAGATTTTTTAGATCTGTCATATTTTTAATCTGGTATGTCCAAAAGTTACCTTTTGAAAAATGGAATCCTTTTAGTTTTTTCCCATTATTGTCATACTTTTTAGCAACAGGACCGACACTAGAACCTAACAATGTAATCAATGTGGACATATTTTTCTCCTTTCAACGCTGTGTGTTGACTCGAGAGGTTTCCTCTTCCGTCAGATGAAATTATAGGATTTTCACTTGCTTCTAGTCAGGTGTCTGTTTTGGACACATTTGATGGAACCCCTATAAATAGGCATTCTAAAAGGTATATATTTATTTGAATATCAAACGTTTTCGATAAATATCACCATGCAAGATATACTCATCATCGTTCACGGCTATATCATAATCATCACTTAAGATATTAATTATGTGATAAAGTGGATCAATAAAATTGTTTTTTACGATATGCCTAATGCGTTTTGCATTGAACTTACGATTAAGTAAACGATTAATAAATTTGATTAAAATATCTTCATTAGTGTAAAATTGCCCGCTGAAGGCAAGCATACGATTGAGTTCTACTTTAATAGACTTTTCATCATCGTAACAAGCACTACGCTTTATTTTATCGACTATATCTGCAAGATATAGGTGAGCTTGTAATGTTAATATATTTTTTTGGCCTGAACCGATATGCACTTGCTGCATGGTATCCCCTTATTCTTGTGAAGCTCAGAATCGCTGAGCTGTATTAATAGGCAAAATAAATCTGCCAACCTAACGATAAAACAACCTTCTATATACGGATCTTTATTCTACATAAACACACTTTCTCCTTTCGACTTACCAGTCACAACGCTTGTTTGACTCGAGAGTTGTTCTCCTTCGTCAGATGAAATTATAGGATTTTCACCCGCTTCTAGTCAGGTGTGCGTTTTGGACACCTAGCTAGTCTTAACATGGATGCAGCCCTATTATATGCACTTTCCGAGTATTGAACTTTCAAAAAAAATGTTTTAAAATAAAAGAACTCAGTGATAAACTCATTAAAAATATATTCGTAAATGAATATGACTGAGTTTATGACTGAGTTTTTTGAAAAAAAATATTTATATTTCTTAAAAAAATAGATAAACTCAAGGGACTTATCCCTTGAGTATCTTCCCTTCTTCTTTAACTGCACGTATTAATCCTACTGGTACTGCAAAGATCTGTGCTAGAGTTTTCTCATCGCCTGTGCTGTTATAGATGTTTCTATAAAGTGTTTGTGCACTTAGTCCGTGCTCATCATCTGCTACACTCTCCTCAAGCCACTGCTTGATAAACTTATTTAATTCCTCATACTCTTTCATCTGTTCTCTCTTATTTTTTTATAGAGTTCTTTGAACTTTGTAGGTTCAAACTCATAATCTCTTTTTATTGTTGGAATACCTTGCATCTCTGTGATACTAAAATATCCCCATTCACTCTCAAATCCTCTAACATAGCCAAAGGCTATCTCGTCATCAGGATCGTATTCACTTAAATACCATTCCCATCCACTACTCTGCTCGTAAAATCGAAGGTACAACATCTTCTCATCTGTTTTTATATCTTCTGTCTTATAGAGCGCTGGATAGCTCTCCTCTTGTGTTATCAACTCCATTGATATCTCCTATTCTTTGTATTTCAATGTATTTATTTCTATGCTAAGGATAGGAAGCTCTAAAATAGAAATAACAGCTCTCTTTCCATGATAAAAGCAGAGTATTGAACTGAACAAATCAGTATGAGAAAGGGTCAAACAGTTTTAACGCAGATGATATGTACCCTATAAGGCGTTAGAAACAAAGAGATTTTATACAGTTCTCTTTGTATATCTTTTTATAAAGTGCTCAAGGGACCCCTCTTGTGCGAAATTTCAGACCTCTTTATATTATCAGTACTATTTGTTGTAGTTAACATGCTGATAGTATAGAGAGGTCTTTTCTTGTGGTGGATTTTAGAAGTGGGTTTTTGAGTGGTATTTTGCGAAAATTCTATTTTTTTTGAAAGATGATTTTTCTTTAAAAGAGTGTACAATTTTATAAAAGCTAAAGGGGGCTATTATTATGACAATGACTATAACTGTTAAAGATAGATTTGCAGATCAGGTGATTGCGTTTTTAAATACACTGCCTAAGGATGCTGTAGCAGTGGAATCATCTCGTCCTTGGTATAGTGATGAAGTAAAAAAACGTGTTCAAGAATATAAAAGTGGTAATATGCAAACAGTGTCACATACGCAGATGTGGGATAGTATCGAAAGACAGATTCAGGCGTGACTTTAATCTATAGTCTACGCTTTGAAGAGGAAGCTTTAGTAACTTATACATTTATTGCTCAAGATAAACCAAAAGCAGCAAAAGAATTTTTATCACAACTAAAGCAAAGAATAGAAGGCTTGGTTGATAATCCTAAAATATGTCGTCAAAATGATGAAGGTTATCGAGAACTTATCTATAAAGGGTATACAGTACCTTATCTGCTTGATGGTGATAATATCATCATATTAGGACTTTTTAACCAAAACAGCTGGGTATCTGATCTTCCAACTATTTAAAAATATACTTTTTTTCGTAAAACCCCACAAATAATACCATTAGCCATATATTCGAAACTGATCTTAGAAGTGGGTTTTTGAGTGGTATTTTGCAAAAATTCTATTTTTTTAAACCTAATCACTTTTGATTTGACTTTCTATTGTAATAACATTATAATTACTAAAAAGAGAAGGAGTAAATCATGACAATGCTTACAAGGATTGGTAATTCTCAAGGTGTTAGAATCCCAAAACCACTTATAAAACAAGCTCATCTCGAAGATGCTAATCTTGAGTTTGAAGTGCTTGCAAATGGTCTTCTTATCAAACCTGTAAATCATAATGCCAGAGAAGCGTGGAGTAAAAATATTCAAGCGGTACTTACTAAAAATAAAAACAATACTGATGAAGCTTTACTTATTGATCTTTTAGATGATAGTGATTTAGAAGAGTACCAATGGTAGAGGATATGAAAAGATTTGATATCTATCTTGTAAAACTAAATCCTACTGTTGGCTCTGAGATTCAAAAGACTAGACCTTGTATTATTATCTCTCCTGATGAGATGAATATTTTAAAAACAGTCATAGTAGCACCAATGACCTCTAAAGGATTTGATTTTATTTTTAGACCAAGAATAATATTTGAAGATAAAGAGGGGCTTGTATTACTTGATCAGATACGCACTGTAGATAAAAGTAGATTAGTAAAAAAAATAGGCACAGTAGAAAAAGAGGTCTCAAAAGAAATATCAAAGATGCTTGTGCAGATGTTTGAATACTAAAAATATACTTTTTTCTTAAAACCCCACAAGTAATACCACAAGCAAATTTCGTAGCTGATCTTAGAAGTGGGTTTTTTAGTGGTATTTTGCGAAAATTCTATTTTTTTTGAAACCTTTAATAAGCTCTCATCTCAATCATATACAGATCATGTACAAGTTGGAGATAAGCTTCTATCAACTTGATAGTGTTGATACGATCTCCTTGAGAGATTCTTTTTAATGCAGCAGAGAGATAAAGTATAAACTCATGAGAGGCTTTTATGTTATAGCTCTTACCCTCTATTTGTATTTTTATTGTGTTTGTATCATTGGTTTGCATAGGACTCCTTTATTTTTCAAGGAGTTGATTATCAGATAGGTTTGGTGCAGGGTAAGTGAAGTTAAAACATCATCTCACCAAAGAGCGCTTGATATCCTCTTCTGTTGGTTTGATATATCCAAGAGTTGTATTGATATTTTTATGACCGATGAAACTTTGAATGATTTTTGGATTGATAGACTTTGAACCCATCTCTGTTATCAGTCCTTGACGAAATGAATGAGAGGTATAACCAGGTCCTAATATCTGTTTCATATATTTATTGACAAGTTGAATAAGTGATATCTCATGAAACGTCTTTTTAGGATTACCCCATGAGGTGATACAGTAATCGTTTAAAGTTGAATCTTCATAAGTAAAATATTTTATCAGCTCTTTGATAGCGGTTTCACTAAAATATAAAACTCGCTCACGTTTGGTCTTATGAGAGATAATCACTGTTTCACCAGTTTTTACTATCTCTTCGATATGAGTGTATTTAATCTGTGTTATCTCATTGATGCGTAAGCCACTGTAAAATAGAAGCGAGAAGATCTTTAAAAACCGTTTTAGGTTAAACTCTTTGATCTCTTCATCACCTCTGGTATATGCCATCAACTTTTTATACTCTTTCTCTGTTATGCTCTTTTTAACTCTCTTGATCTTCATCTTCTCTCCAATTATTATGTTTTATGGTGGTATAGATGATTTTATAGTAGTTGTTCTGACGTACTGATACCAAAAGGCGGTTACAGCGCGGTATAGGTGCAAGGATTATGGTTTATGACATTTTATAGTAGTTGAATTTTAAAATGTCTTCGAAAAAAATGTTACAATCTCAGCAAAAGAAATTAAGAGAGTATTAAGATGTTAAAAAAAGTGTTTACAATCTGTGCGATCAGTATTTTAAATTTTTCAACGGTGAGTGGATATGAGATCGTTATCGATTCGACTATGGGAGATTATTTGCGAAATGATTCTACGCAAACAGTAGTTGATTTAAAAAGAAACCTAGTCTGGCAAGATGATGAAAGTGCTACAAGAGTTAACACTAATTGGCAAGAAGCGATAAATTATTGCCAAAACCTAAACCTTGGTGAATATAGCGATTGGAGATTGCCTTCTCATAAAGAACTTTTAAGTATAGTAGATAAATCAAAATCAGATCCAGCTATGAAATCGGATTTTAAAAATGTCACGGCCGACAGTTATTGGTCGAGTACACCATATGCAGCAAATGCATCTTTTGCTTGGTTTGTGGGCTTTAATTCTGGTGAGGACAACACTGACAGCACTCAGTACGGTAATCATTATGTTCGTTGTGTGCGGAACAGTAAGTAACTTTGAAACTTTGATCTATGAGGAACTTCCATTTTTTAAAGCGTTTTTATTTTTTAGATTACATCATATACCTAAACTACCTCTTAGTTAGACAAAAAGTAGCCCATATCTTCAAATATATAAAATGCGAATATTATGAACATGGAAGGAACAGAATGTTGGTACCGATACTCAAATACAATGAAAAGGTTATTTTTTCAAGCACATTGTAAACATGCAAACAGTTATAAATTAAAAACAAAAGTAGGAGTAGCGTAGTATGAAAAAAATAGTAATGAATCTTTCTTTATTATCAGCACTTGGATTTGCAGCTAATACCTTTACAGACAAAGAGACAGGATTGATGTGGCAAGATGACAAGCATCTTAGACAAGGTAAATGGGAGATGGCAATAGATTATTGCCAAAACTTGAATTTTGCTGGATATCATGATTGGAGGCTTCCAACTATAACAGAATTAGAATCGATTGAAGATGATAGAAAATCATCTTCCGCTGTAAAATCTGGTTTAAAAAATGTCGCGGATGACTATCATTGGTCTAGTACGTCGTATGTGGAAGATCCCTCAGCTGCTTGGAGTGTACGCTTCGGTCATGGCGGTGACAGCACCAATAATAAGAGCTATGACTTTTTTGTTCGTTGCGTGAGGGATAGTAAAAAAACTTTGAAATTTGACTCTTTTAATGAAAAACTAGAACAACTGTTCAAGCTAGAAATTGATAAAATCCCTAAACCACCTCAAAATGTAAGACTTACCAAAGGAGAGTTTGAGACCACTCAAGATTTCAATGAAAGAGTGACTCAAGAAACAATAAACAAAAAACAAAAAGTGCAAGAATATGAGCAAACTATTGCAGATAAAAAAGTTAAAGCATATCAAACAGCCATAAGAAATACTTTGATGTGCACATGGGGGAAAGCCCTTCTATCAAATCTAAAATATGATGCGGACAACGGTTATTTTGTGGCAAATTTGGGTTTTGAAGTAAAAAAATATTTTCATAAAACTGTTACAATTAAAGTAAATAAGAATGACGCTCAGGCTTTTAAAGCAGCGTTTGATTCTATCCAGCCTCAAGCTGTATTTGAAGTTACAAATGGCAATCTCTCTCTCAAAAATGTTCAAGTATCTTATAACAGCACTCTCTATGTAACTCAATTTAGCGATATGAAATCAGATGATACAAGAGTTGCAGTAAATATAAAAAATGAGTTTAATGTCGAACCTGTTACTTCTCCCAAAATTAGAGTGATAATGCACAACTAAGCACTTTAGATAGAAGTCAAAATTAATAGTAGACACTACATAGAGACGGGAAGATAGTTTTCAGGAGCATTTCCAGTGATAGGGTCTTTTGCAACTTGAATAAGCTGATCATTAGTGATTATTTTTCCTAAATTGTCTAAAAACAACGCTTCTAAGCGCTGGATAATACTTTTTTGTATATATTGTTTCGTAACATTATTGAGCCGATCAAAAGACATAAAAACCTTTCTTTAATTGTAATTTATGCATCATGACGCTATTAAGCTTAAAAATATAAAATTCTTATTAATTTAATGAATAAGAAAAGACATGGAAATATATTTTTGATGATAAAATTAAAATGTTCGCCAATTCAAGTCATAAGTGCAACAGTGAGAGTCACTGGAGATAAAGGTTAACTGCACTAAAGTACCTTTTTTATCCAGCAAGATGAAATGAGGCACT